>JAITQJ010000259.1 GCA_031288955.1 Planctomycetaceae bacterium
GATTCGGCTCGTCCTTTTTATTCTCGTTCTGTTTCTTTTCGTCTTTATTCTCCTGCGGCTTGTCTTGATTTGGCTCGTCCTTTTTATTCTCGTTCTGTTTCTTTTCGTCTTTATTCTCCTGCGGCTTGTCTTGATTCGGCTCGTCCTTTTTTTCCTCATTCTGTTTCTTCTCGTCTTTTTTCTTCTCGTTTTGTTTCTGCTCGTCTTTATCGCTGTCCTGCTTATTCTGCTTTTTGTCCTGTTCTTGCGGTTTCGTTACCGTTATTTTGATGTGCATCGTTTCTGCCGTATTGCCTCCCGGAAACTTTGTGTCGGTTGCCTCGAACCAGATTTCTGCCGTATCACCCGCCGAGAGTCTGCTTTCTTTTGGAACGAAACGGTGCGTCTTCGATATTTGTCCCTTATGCAGTGTCGGTCCCGATGACGGCGATTCCAGCAAATCAACCGGTTTGATATTTCTATCGCCGGACTCCATTTTGAAACGCAGATACCGCAAAGCAAAGTCGGGGTCTTCGGCTTGTACCGGCAATTCTAACGCCGCATCTTCAGCCAGTTCCCATTGTGCAACGCCTTTCAAATGTTCGGCGGTATCCGACCATTGAACCTTCGGCGGCAAATCCGCGACGGCTTCATATTGAAAAATACCGCTGCGCCGGTTGTCATAACCGTTTTTATCCTTTGCCGCAAACGAAAACGACTTTTGCGTTTGTGTCCGTTTCAAATCCAAACGTACCGACGCATTGTCAGGATGTTCCGCCGCAATCTGCATCCGCTCTTCGTGCTGATTGTCAAACACCAGTTTGATTTCATCGAGCGGCAAAGAACTATGTATCGATACCGTTGCCTCGGTGCCTTCAACGGCTTTTATATCGCCGTGTTCCGTAACCGTATTCTCTTCCAAACCGGTGTACAGCGGATATTTATATTTAACCGCTGTAACTTCAATCGATGCCGTCGGATGAACGTTAATGTCAAACGTTCTGCTCTGGTTCGCTCCCTGTTCGAGAAAATACTGCGTATCGCTGATGAAGCCTTGTTTTCCGGGCGGAAAATCCGCTTCATAGCGCATCGCATCTTTGTCGAAAGACATCGGCACACGCTGATTGACCGCTTGACCGTCTTTCGTCGAAAAGACGAGATACACGTTTTCTTTCAGTTGCCCGAACACTTCGGCGGTTACTGTCAGCCGTTCGCCTTGGAGCATAACGGTATTGCCGGGCTTTATGTTACGAAAATCAACGGCTTGCGGACGTTCAATATCTGCAAACGGCAGCATAATGCGCGAAAGCGTTTGCAGCGGACTTTTCGGCGACAGCGCAAGATAGATGACAAAGGCGGAAATAAAAACTGCGGCGGCGGTACCGCTCCAAAAAATACCGCGGGAGTCGATACTGCGTTCAGCAGGCATACCGGAAACCTTTGCGGCGGCGGTTTTTGTGATACCATCGAACATCCGCTCGGCAAGCGGCAACTGCTGTAGATTTTCGCTGCGTTCTTTGCGCAGCAGAAGCCAGTTAATAAGCGAATTTTTAAGTGACGGAGCGGTTTGTTCAATTAAATCGGCAGCGTAAAGCGGATTAACATTACGGCGTAAAACCGGCACGATGATTCGATAGACGAAAAAGACAATGAAAGCGAAAAAGACGATGCAGAAACCGAACCGCTGCCAGACGTTTAATCCGCCGCTGATAAACCAATGGTCGGCGAAAACGGCGGACAGGGCGAGAGCGAGAATACCGGACAGAAGCACGAGGAGCGAAGTCAGCAAATCGGTCTGTTTGACAGCCAGACTCGTTTTGCTGATATGTTTTTCTAAAATGACCTCCGGTAAAACCTTTTCCGGTAACTTTTCGCCTGTGCTGGACATAACCGCAGTATAACAAAAACCGGCGGTTGTGTGAAGAACAACCGTCAGAGAAAATCCGCCGTTCCGAAAACATCGGTTCACCACACCGGCGTTTGTTCTGCCGGCAGACCGGTTATTTGAACGTCCGCTTCACGTTTCAGCACGCCGAGAACGTGTTTCGGCAATCGGCAATGCACTGTTGCCGATGTTTCGGCATATTGAGTCGATAATACCTCGCCCTCCCGCGCAAGTAATGCCGCCAAACGTCCGTTACCAATCGGCATCGTTACGGTAATATCGCAAAATTCCTTGCTCAACGCTTCGCTCACCGCCGCCGTCAAAGCGGCAAGACCGCTGCCCGTCTTCGCACTGACCGCAACTGCCGACGGATATTTTTGTAACAATAACGACAATGCCGGCTCATCGTCTGCCAGCGCATCAACTTTGTTCAATACCAGAACCGTATCTTTTTCGTTGATACCGAGTTCGGTCAGCACGTCATACACCGCCGCAATCTGTTCATTGACTTCACCGCTCGACGCATCGGCAACGTGCAACAATAAATCCGCCTGATTGACTTCCTCCAGCGTCGCCCGAAAACCGGCAACGAGATGATGCGGCAAATCCCGGATAAAACCAACAGTATCGCTTATCAGCACCGGTCCCCAGCCCGGCAGATTCCAGCGGCGTGTACGAGTATCAAGTGTTGCAAAAAGTTGGTCTTTGACGAAAACATCTGAATCCGTCAGTTTATTGAGCAGCGTGCTTTTACCGGCATTAGTGTAACCGACAAGCGAAACTGTACGGGACGTTTTTCTCGACTTCACTTCACGCTGCCGCCGCTGATAGACGTTTTCTAATTCCGCTTTCAAATCGAGAATACGTTTTTGTGCCAGCCGGCGGTCAACTTCCAACTGTTTTTCGCCGGGACCGCGAAGTCCGACACCGCCGACCCCCTGACGTTCAAGATGCGTCCACATCCGTTTCAAACGGGGCAGCGAATACTCCAACTGCGCTAACTCGACTGCCAGCCGGGCTTCCGCCGTCCGCGCCCGGGACGCAAAAATGTCCAGTATCAATTCCGTGCGGTCAATAACTTTGGTATTCAATGCGGTTTCAAGATTTTTTGTCTGACCCGGTGCTAAATCGTTGTCGAATATAACAAGATTCGCCTCGTTTGCATCAACGAGTTCTTTTAGTTCTTCGAGTTTTCCGCTGCCGATGTACGTTGCTCCTTCGGGTTTTCGGCGGCGTTGAACAATTTTAGCGAGAACGCTCACACCGGCGGCTTCGGCGAGTCCCGCCAATTCATTGAGCGGTTCGCCGGTTGTCCGTTGTCCATCAAGATAAACACCGGCTAGCACGGCAACTTCTCCGGCAGCATTTTCCGTCCTGATTTGTATTTGCGGCATTATGACTTAAATCTAGCGGAAACTCTCCCAAAAGCCGTCAAACATAGGTGTTTGGTAGTCCCAAAAGTATGCGTAGAGAAACGCCGTTATCACAACAACGACCAGCCCTAACACCACCGCCGTCTGGGAAGTCTTCAAGTCCATCGTGGTGTTCGTTTCGAGTTTGAACGGCTCTTTCATCGGGCAGAGCAGCCGCAACAGTGTCAGCACGATAACAATCGCACAGAACGTAATGCTCATCCGGTCAAGAAATGCCGTGTTCGGACGCAGGAACATCAACGCTCCGTAAATCACCGGACTTAACAGAATCGAAACCGTTCCTGACCAGCGGGGTGCCTTGTGTACGAAGAACCCGAACATAAAGGCACACAAAATTCCCGGCGAAATGAACCCCTGAAATTCCTGAATGAAATTAAAAATTCCGCCGAACTTCGGATTGTCCAGTATCGGCACAAGGCAGCAGGCGAGAATCATAAAGCCGACAACGCTGATTCTTCCGACAAGAACAATTTCTTTTTCCGATGCTTTCCGATGGAAAAATTCTTTGTAAATGTCAATACTGAATAAAGTCGAAACGGCATTGAGCATTGCCGCCATCGCACTAATCACCATTCCGAACAATGCTGCCAGGGCGAAACCGTAAAGTCCGCCTTTCGGTACGAGTTTCGCCAACAGCAAACCGAAAGCGGAATCATAATCGTAACCGGAAACCTGTTTGCCGAAATTGGCTTTGACAAGTTGGCTTTTGTGTTCGCCGAGGGCTTTAAGCGGGTCGGTTAGGTCTTCCGGGGCTTTCACACCGGTCTTTTCAGCATTGAACGTAATCATCTTTTTAGCGTCTTCGGGATAGAACGAAGCGAATTTGTCGTCAAAATCGAAAAGTTGCCCTAACTTTTCCCGCTCTGTTTTCAGCGCCTCGAAACCGCCCTTGCCTTCAAACGCCCGCTGTTTCATTTCAACGCTGTAAAGATTAAACGCTATCAAGCCGGGAAAAATCACGATGAACGGAATAATCAGTTTCAGGAAAGCCGCCAGCACAATACCTTTCTGTCCCTGTGCTAACGAACGGGAACCGAGCGTCCGCTGCATAATGTGCTGGTCAAGTCCCCAGTAATAGAGATTCGGAATCCAGATGCCGAACATCAGGGCGGTAATCGGCAAAATGGTGTCCTTCCACGGCAGGTTCATCCGCAACTTGCTTGCGTTTAACGTGGTGAAGCGTTCATAAGCCCCGGCATTTTCGAGTTTCGGCAGCAATTCCTTTTGTTTTTCGGCGGAGAAATCCAACGCCTGCATTGCCGATTCCAGTACGGGCTTATCAACGCTGCCGAGTTTTTGCAAGGCAAAAAACAGGATAATCACGCCGCAGAGAATCAGTGCCGTACCTTGCAGCGAACCTGCCCACGCTGCCGACTTCAAGCCGCCGTACAACACATAGACCGCCGCAAAGAAGCCGAGAATCCAGCAAAACGTGATAAGATTCAGTTCGATACCGAAATAAACCTGTCCGCCGAAAATATCCGAAAACGCTTTGGCACCGGCATAGTTGACGGCTGTAATTGTTACGAAAGCGTAAATTGCCAGCAGCGACAGGGACATCAGCGTCCGGCACAAGCGGTTGTATCGGGTTTCCAAAAATTGCGGAACCGTATAAACACCGGCTTTCAAAAATCTGGGTAAAAAGATGAACGCAACAATGACCAGAGAAACGGCTGCAATCCATTCGTAAGAGGCAATCGCCAAACCGATATTGCGTGCCGCCTGACCGGGCATCCCAACGAATTGTTCGGCACTAATGTTTGCCGAAATGAGTGAGATACCGATGAGCCACCACGCCAAGCCGCGACCGGCAAGGAAGTAATCCTCACTGGCGGCAGATGCCGCTTTCTTTTTATCCCGTCCTCCCATAATGAAGGCAATAACGAGAACGACAATAAGGAAGCAAAAGAAAACGGCAATGTCGATGTACCACAAGTTGCCTGACGCAACGGTATCGGCTTCGGCGAAAAGGGATAGCGGCATAGTTTGGTGCGGATGGAAAAGTTTGAACAAAACAGGAAACCTTTGTTAGATGATAATCGCCAAAAAAAATATGTCAAGAGGTTCTCAATGATTTTTCTTCTCTTTTTCCTTTCCGCAAGACGGCGGCATCGGCATTATGAACATAATGCTGGCAACGGTAACGGAGCGGACACGGGAGATTGGTATCCGCCGGGCATTGGGAGCGAAACAGGGCGACATTATCCGGCAGTTTTTAGCGGAAACGGTAATGCTCTCGGTTGTCGGCGGAGCGGTCGGTGTGGCAGTGGGATTATCGTGCCGTCCGCTTACGATGCTGGCGATGACGCTGATAAAGATGAAAATGCCGGAGATTATTCAAACATTACCGCCGGTGGTGCAGGACATTGAGCCGGTAATCGTTCCGGTGTCGATACCGATAGCCTTTGTGATTTCTGTTGTTATCGGAGTGGTATT
>JAITQJ010000319.1 GCA_031288955.1 Planctomycetaceae bacterium
AGCCGCAACCATCTGCCTCTCAACCATCTGCCTCTCAACCGTCCGCTGTTCCCGTTGCGGATTTGCCGCCCCCGCCTTACTTCAAATCGGTCATTACGGGTCCCCGCCTTTTTCGGCTCTTCAAGGAAATGTACAGCGGCGACGGACCGGGAGCCATTAAACTGACTGATGAGCAAATCAAACGGAAAATGCAGGGGCTTCTTATCGGTCCCGACGGCAACAGCACTGCACTTATTGTAACATTAACCAAAGAGGCACCGCAGGGAAAAGACCTTTCCAAGGTTCTCGAAGCCGTTAAAGAAATAGGCAGAGAATGTGGTGTGCAGCCGCGTATTGCCGCCGATAACCGGTCTGCAATCGTTCGGATACTCGGTAATGCCGTCAAAACGGTCAAGGAAATGATTTACGGGCGCAACCCCGATATGAACGGCGTGATTCTCGGCGGTCCGCCGGTGGACAACGTTGCAATAACACACGAAGGCGAACAGACTTTGCAGCGTCTTGCCGGTATCTGCGGTCTTATCGGACTCACTCTTGCGTGGCTCTGTTTCCGCGATTTCCGGTTAACGTTCTTCGTGTTTTGGACGGCAATTATTAGTGCCGGTGTGGCACTGGCAAGCGTTTCCCTCACCGGCGGGACTTGCGATGCGATTCTGTTAAGTATGCCGGCGTTAATTTACGTTCTGGCAATGTCCGGTGCGATTCACCTTATCAACTATTATCACGATGCAATACGTGAAGAAGGGCTTGATTTAGCACCGGAGCGGGCAGTGCGGCACGCTTGGTCGCCGTGCTTCTTTGCGAACCTGACAACGGCATTGGGGCTTGTCTCGCTTTACACAAGTCATCTTATTCCGATTGCGAAGTTCGGTATTTATTCGGCACTCGGCGTGATGCTGCAACTGCTGCTTTTGTTTTATTATTTGCCGACGCTGCTGCATTTTTATCCGTCGCATAAAATCGCTGCCGAAAGAACACTGAACATTAAAAACGACTCGCCGATGCAGACCATCTGGCGGTTTTGGGGCAGTTTGATGATACGTTTGGCGATTCCGGTATCGCTGCTGTGTCTGTGCGTGATGATGTTTTTCGGTTATGAAATGACGCAAATCAAAACGTCCGTCAAGATGATGCGTTTCTTTTCAGGCGACTCGGAAATCATTCATCACTATACGTGGCTTGAAGAACATCTCGGACCGCTTGTGCCGATGGAGGTTGTTGTCCGCTTCGACAACGAACGCTGCAAGCAGATGAACACGCTGGAACGCTTGCGGCTGATAACGGAAATTGACGAGGCACTGCGGTCGCAACTCGGCGATGACATCGGCGGTGTTATGTCGGCAGAAACGATGACTCCGCCGCTGCCGAAAGTCAAACCCGGTCAGCGCAAAGGAACGAGTCAAATCGTTCGGGAAAAAGCCATTAACTTTGCGCTCGATAAGGGACGCAATGAGTTACGGGACTATATTTCCGTTGAAGGCAACCGGTCATTGCGGACAGGCGACCCGCAGTATCAGAAAACGTTAACACAACTCGGTATTGCTGGTGCCGATGCGGAACGGCTTTGCAGTGTCGGAATTGACGATACGAAAAAGTTGGTCAACAGTCCGGCAGACAGAGAGGTCGGCAATATATCACCGGAAGAGTTTTTAGCATACAAGGATAAAGCCGTCAAATGGGAGCGTGAACACGGTACGGATTTATGGCGTATCAGTTTGCGGGTCTGGTCTTTGAAAAAAGACATTGATTACTCGCAGTTTATTCAAGATGTCAAAAACGTTGTCGAGCCGATTACCGCTGCCGCAAATGAAGCACTGGAAGGCGGAGCAGATGCGGGTACTCCGGTCATTAGTGCTGTTTATACGGGAATGGTTCCGGTGGTGTACAAAACGCAGCACGAATTGCTGGGCGGTTTGCGGGACAGTTTCATTGCCTCGTTTTTGATGATAACGGTAACGATTTCGTTTATTTTGCGCAGTCCTGCGGCAGGTTTTCTGGCGATGATACCGAACTTGTGGCCTGTCTTTATGGTATTCGGTTTTATGGGGAACTTTGGTATTCTCGTTGATGTCGGGACGATGATGACGGCGAGCGTTGCGCTGGGTATTTCGACAGATGACACGATACATTTTCTGACGTGGTTTCGGCACGGCATTGAACAAAGTATGAGCCGCCGTGAAGCGACGTTGTACGCTTATAGCCGCTGCGCCACGTCAATGGTGCAGACGACGCTGATAGCCGGTTTAGGTTTGTCGGCATTTGCATTGAGTACGTTTACGCCGACGCAGATGTTTGGAATAATGATGTTAGCGATATTAACGATGGCATCCATCGGCGATTTGGTGTTTTTAGCCGCAATGCTGAACACGCCGCTCGGCAAGGTGTTTGAACCCCGCCGAAAAAAGAAGTAAAAAGCAGGATATTTATCAGAGCCGCGAACGCAAGTTCGCGGTTTTTGATATTTTCCCGCCTATAACCTTTGTCCATCGGCGATGAGACGTTCCTTCAGTTTTTCATAATCGACATTCTGCACGTCAACTCCGCTGTCGATTGCTAATGCCGCTGCCGTCGCCGCACTTTGACCGAGTATCATAAA
>JAITQJ010000321.1 GCA_031288955.1 Planctomycetaceae bacterium
TTTTGCTTGCGCTTTTACTTACGCTTGCTTGCGCGTAGCAGGGTAAAATACCCCAATCAATCGGTTTTGCAGCGGGGGGTGAAAATCCCCCCTTGCTAAATTTTGTGTTTCGGGTAGTATATTAGAACAATTCAGCCGGTTTCGTTGTGCGTTCACACCGCCAGAGGTTAAAGGCTGGCGTAGCTCAATCGGTAGAGCAGCTGATTTGTAATCAGCAGGTTGCGGGTTCGAGTCCCATCGCCAGCTGTGGAGAGCGAGGAAACAGGGGGATTTCCCGAGCGGTCAAAGGGGGCAGACTGTAAATCTGCTGGCACTGCCTTCGATGGTTCGAATCCATCATCCCCCAGTGGGAATTGAAAGTGCGGGTGTAGCTCAATGGTAGAGCCGCAGCCTTCCAAGCTGATGACGAGGGTTCGATTCCCTTCACCCGCTTTGTTTAGAGGCTGTTGTAGCTCAGTCGGTAGAGCACATCCTTGGTAAGGATGAGGTCATGAGTTCGATTCTCATCAACAGCTTTTGTCCGGTCCTGTTAACTGATTTGTCCTGTTTTTCATTGTTCGAGACGAACGAAAAACAGGAGACGAAAAACGAAAAACTATTTACTAGAAGGAGAAACTTCAAATGGCAAAAGAGAAATTTGCACGTACTAAACCGCACGTTAACGTCGGTACCATTGGTCACATTGACCACGGTAAGACGACGTTGACAAGTGCCATTCTTGCCGTGCAGGCACAGAAAGGGCTTGCCAAAATCAAGAGTTATGCGGATATTGCCAAAGGCGGTACCGTTCGCGACGCTACAAAGACCGTAACCATCGCTGTTGCTCACGTTGAGTACGAAACCGACAAGCGGCATTACGCTCACATCGATTGCCCCGGACACGCCGACTTCATCAAGAATATGATTACCGGTGCCGCCCAGATGGACGGTGCTATCCTCGTCGTTGCCGCCGATGCCGGTCCGATGCCCCAAACACGTGAACACGTCCTTTTGGCTCGGCAGGTGAACGTGCCGAAGTTGGTCGTATTCCTCAACAAGATTGACCTCCTTGATGACCCGGAACTTCTCGAACTCGTCGAACTCGAAGTGCGGGAACTCCTCACTAAATACGGTTTCCCTGGCGACGATACCCCGATTATCCGCGGTGTTGCCCGTGATGCACAGCAGGACCCCGCAAACGCCGACAAGGCAAAGTGCATCGGCGAATTGATGGATGCGCTCGACAGTTACATTCCTGAACCGCCGCGTGAACAGGATAAGCCGTTCCTGATGGCTATCGAAGACGTGTTCTCCATCGAAGGACGCGGAACGGTTGCCACCGGACGTATCGAACGGGGCGTTGTCAAAGTCGGCGAGGAAGTCGAAATTATCGGTTTCTCCGAGGATAAACGCAAAACGACCGTTACCGGTGTCGAAATGTTCAAAAAAGAACTCGACCAAGGTCAGGCGGGCGACAACGTTGGACTTCTGCTCCGGGGCGTGAAGCGGGAGGAAATTCAGCGCGGTCAGGTGCTTTCCAAGCCGGGAAGTATTACTCCGCATACCGAATTTGAAGGCGAAGTTTACGTGTTGTCGAAGGAAGAAGGCGGGCGTGCAACCCCGTTCTTCTCCGGTTACCGTCCGCAGTTTTACTTCCGTACAACGGACGTAACCGGTGCGCTGACGCTTCTCGGCGATGCCGAAATGTGTATGCCGGGCGATAACGTCAAACTCAAAGTTGAGTTGATCTCGCCGATTGCGATGCAGGAAAATGTCCGTTTTGCTATCCGTGAAGGAGGCAGAACCGTCGGCTCCGGCGTTGTAACAAAGATTTTGAAATAGTGAAATAGATAGAATAGGGTTGTCGGCTGCTTTTCAGGGTTACAGCCCGGTAAAACGGCTGACAGTTAGGAGAGTAGTTTAGTGGCAGAACTGCGGTCTCCAAAACCGCTGGTGGGGGTTCGATTCCCTCCTCTCCTGTTACTTAACTAAATGACAGGACAACATTTGACAAAGGCAACGCAGCGGTATATTGCCGTTGCGGCTGTGAGGTTTGTGTGAAAGATTTATTCAAAGAATTATTCCGGTTTCGCCGTTACAAGCCCAATCAGGGACGGATGATTCGCCGTGCAACGATGTTCGGCATCTGGCTGCTTTTCGCCGCCGGTGCTTACAAGTGCAGTCTGATGGCGTTCAGCGGCATACCGGGTTTACCGGAATTCGGCGCATCGTATGTGTTGGCAATCGTTGTCGCCCTATTCGGACTTTGGTTTGGTTTCCGCACCATCAACTGGTCAAGGTTTGCCGACTTTTTGATTGCCGTTGAAGCCGAAATGGTCAAGGTGTCTTGGCCCGGTCCGGCTGAGTTACATTCATCGACAATCGTTGTGCTGGCAGTGTTCGTCCTGTTTGCCGCAATGATTTACTTTTTCGATTTAGTTTGGGTGTTCCTATTCAAACTGACGGGAGTCGTTTAGTACGGAAAACACAACACATATTTGAGAAATGTCCGAACCGGTTTTAGAAAATGAATTGAATCACGAAGAGTCTCCGATAGAGGATTCTGCCGTTCCGATGGCAGACGAATCTGCCGGTGAAGAATTCGCTGATGACGGCGATGACAACGAAATCGTTGGGCAACTTGAAGCGGCAGCGGAGGTAAAGACAAAGTCTCCTGAAACAGAGACTCCCAAAGCAGAACCGAAGCCGCGAAAGAGAGATTGGTACATATTGAAGGTTCAGGTTAATCGTGAAGATACGATTAAGAAGAATCTCGAAAGACGGATTGCCGTTTCCGGTTTGAAAGATTTGTTCGGCGACATCCTTGTTCCGACGGAAAAGGTGACCGAAATACGCGGCGATAAAAAACGGATTGTTAAACGCAAGTTGTATCCGGGTTACATTATGGTCTTTATGGAGATTAATGATGATACCTGGTTTCTCGTGCGGGAAACAAGCGGTGTCGGCGACTTTACCGGCACGCAGGGCAGACCGACTCCGATGATGCCGCACGAGGTTCAGCGGATACTGAAATCCGAAGAGGAGAGTCCGCAAAAGGCACCGGAACTGAAAGTCGGTTACCAGGTCGGGCAAACGGTGAAAGTCAAAGACGGTCCCTTTGAAACACTCGAAGGAACGGTTGATAACATTGACGGTTCCAGCGGAAGAGTTACGGTGATTATCAACATTTTCGGGCGCAGCACACCGGTTGAATTGGAGTATTGGCAAGTCGAATTAACAAAATAACGAAAAGATGGCAAAGCAATTAACAGCGACAGTTCGTTTTCACGCCAAAGGCGGTCAGGCAACGGCGGCACCGCCGGTTGGTACCGCTCTCGGTAAGTACGGCATTAACCTCGGTCAGTTCGTTCAGCAGTTCAATGAACGTACGAAAGCCGATTTGGGAATGCGCATACCGGTTGTCGTGAAAGTATTCAATGACCGGTCATTTGAACTGGAAACGAAAACGCCGCACAGCGTTGATTTGCTGAAACAAGCGGCAGGTATCGTCAACGGCAGCGGTAATGTACCGCGGGTGAAAGTCGGACAAATTACAACGGCGCAACTTGATGCGGTTGCGGTAAAGAAAATGAAAGACCTTAATGCCCGAAATGCCGGGGCGGCAAGAAATATCCTTGCCGGAACGGCTCGGAGTATGGGGCTGGACGTAGTTGACTAAATGGAAAATTGAAAAGGGGACAATGGAAAATAGGAATAAAACGGGTTCGGTATAGAATCGCATCCTGATTATCAATTTTTCATTATCCATTATCAATTTCCAAAAACGGGAGAGGGCTTTAATTGTAACAAGCCTTCATTGGACCGAACCTTTTTTAGGCAGATATTTTATGGCTAAACATTCAAAACGTTATCGGAACGACGTAAAAAAAATGAAGTCCGATGCACCGCAAACGCTTGCCGATGCGGTGGAGACGTTGAAACAGTTTGATACGCTCAAATTCAACCAAAGCGTTGAGGTTGCAATTCGTCTGGGAATCGACCCGAAACAGGGCGACCAGTTGGTTCGCGGCTCCATCGTTTTACCGCACGGCATTGGTAAAACGCTGCGGATTTGTGTGATTGCCAAAGGCGATAAGGCAGCCGAAGCAACGGCTAATGGTGCAGACACTGTCGGCGACACAGACCTGGTTGCGAAAATCAAAGACGGCTGGATGGACTTCGATGTCTGTATTGCAACGCCGGATATGATGGGACTCGTTGGTCCCCTCGGTAAGGTTCTTGGTCCCCGCGGCTTGATGCCGTCTCCGCGTGCCGGTACGGTTACGATGGATGTCGCCAAGACGATTAAGGAATACAAAGCCGGTAAGGTTGAGTTCCGTAACGATAAAGCCGGTATTGTGCAGGCGATTGTCGGTAAGATTAAGTTCGACAAGCAGCAACTCGTCGAAAATATCGATGCGTTTATTCAGTACGTCAATTCAATTAAACCGGCAGCGGTGAAAGGGGTGTACGTCAAAGGCATCTCGATTTCCGCAACGATGTCGCCGGGAGTAAGGGTTGCCGTTTAAGCGATGCCTTCGGCATACGGCTAAAGAACAACAACTAATTCATAACATTCGATGAGTAAATTTGTCAAGCAACTTTTAACGGACAGTATTGCCAAACGGTTAGACGGCGTACAGTATTTGATGCTTGTTGGCTTAACGGGCATTGACGCAAATAAGAATAAGAATTTGCGTGCAGACCTTGCCGCCAAAGGGATAGACCTGATGGTGATTAAGAACAGTTTAGCCCGCCGGGCAACGGAAGGCACTGTTCTGGCTGCCGGATTCAAAGATATGGCTGGGGCTTACGCACTGGCTTGGGGTTCCGCCGACATCGTTTCGCTGGCGAAAGAATTAGTCAAGTTGACGAAGGATAAAAATCTGCAAGGATTTGAAATCCGCGGCGCGGTTCTCGACGGCGAAGTGCTTGTTGCGGAAAAAGCAGTCGAAGTCAGCAAATGGCCGACACGGGAAGAACAGATTGCAATTATTCTCGGTCAAATACTGGGAGTCGGAGCAAAACTGTCCGGGCAGTTTATCGCCTTCGGCGGTAAAATTGCCAGCCAGATTAAACAGATTGCGGATAAAGACGGCGATTCGGCGGAGTAGTGCCGGAAACGTACGTACATAATCGTACAAAAATAGATTGTCTCCTTGTTCACGAAACATTAGAGCGGGTTTTGCGATGCCCGTTGACAACAGAATTGTCAGTGTGAAACGGGTAACCTGATGTAATGCGGACGGGACAAGTTTTTTTAACCAATTTAATGTTAGAACGAACATTCTAACGGGAAAGGAACACAACAGATGAGTGAAGAGAGAGAGTTTGCATCGGCAATTAAGGAACTCGGCGATAAAATCGTCGCCTTGACGCTGAAAGATGCGAAGGAATTGAGTGATTACCTCAAAGAGGTACACGGCATTGAACCGGCAGCGGGCGGTGCGGTTGTCGTTGCCGGTCCGGCAGCGGGCGGCGAAGGCGGAGCAGCGGCGGTAGAGGAGAAGACCGAATTCGATGTCGTCCTCGAAGGTTTGGCTGATACGACCAAAAAGGTTTCCGTCATTAAGGTCGTCAAGAATGCAACCGGCGGCGGCTTGGCAGAGTCTAAAGCTCTTGTTGAAAGCGCACCGACAAAGGTCAAGACCGGCATTTCCAAAGAGGAAGCCGAAAAGTTGAAGAAAGAACTGGAAGAGAACGGTGCGAAAGTCAGCATTAAGTAAATTTCCGTGTTTGTCCGCCGGCTGCACTTGTCACGTTACAATGTGACGGCGGATAGACTTTTTTCGGTGTGATTTCACAACCGATGCTTTTGGCATACGGCAATAATCTCAATATTTAGGGTTTACGTTCTATGGCAACTCCGTCCCAACGGCGTATCATTTTTCCTGAAAGCAAACGCTTCGGCACCCAATCGAGCATTTATGACATACCTGACCTAACAGTCCTACAGCGTAAGAGTTACCAACGGTTTCTCCAAGAAGACGTTCCGCCGAAGAAGCGGGAAGATGTCGGTATTGAGGCGGTATTGCGTGAAGCTTTTCCGATAGAAAACTTC
>JAITQJ010000231.1 GCA_031288955.1 Planctomycetaceae bacterium
ATTTTTTGTACAAACCGACCTTTCACGAAATTTTGGCAGGAAAATAACGGAGTTTGTGCCGGAAATTCTGCCGCTCCCAAAGCAAAAAATCAGAACTTTCCAAAAAAACCGAAAAAAATTGCTAGCCCCTATTGTTTTTGCTATCGGCACAAATTAAAATTATCCCGTTGTTTATCGACAAGGACTAACAGGGCAGGGGAGAGGTTAACTTTTTCCGCCAAAACTAACTTTATCAATTATGCCGTCTATCGAACATCGCCTTTCCTTTGAAAAGCCGATATTTGAACTCGAAGCCCGGCTCGAATCTCTTAAAAAAGATTCTGCCGGTGCCGGCGTAAAAGATAGAATCGCTGAACTCCGAAAATCGATACTGCAACTCCAAAAGGATATTTACGCTTCCCTCAAACCTTGGGAAACCGTTGAAGTCGCCCGGCACCCGAACCGTCCGCAAACTCTCGACTATATCGATATGGTTTTCGATGAATTTGTCGAACTGCACGGCGACCGGTTTTTTGGCGATGACCCGGCAATCCGTACCGGTTGGGCAAAACTTGACGGTACAAAAGTAATGCTCATCGGGCAGCACAAAGGACGTAACCTGAAAGAACGGCAGCGTTGTAATTTCGGCTGTCCGCATCCCGAAGGTTACCGCAAAGCCCTGCGGGCAATGGAGATGGCGGCGAAATTCCATTTGCCGGTGATTACGTTGATTGACACGCCGGGGGCTTTCCCCGGTGTCGCTTCCGAAGAGCGGGGCGTGGCATTGACGATTGCCGGCTTAATGTACAAAATGTCTGCCTTGCCGGTTCCGATAATCTGTACGGTCATCGGGGAAGGGGGGTCAGGCGGGGCTATCGGTATCGGGGTCGGCGACCGCGTGGCGATGCTTGAACATTCGTACTATTCCGTCATCAGTCCCGAAGGCTGTGCCGGTATCCTTTGGAAAAGCAGTGAATATAAGGACAAAGCGGCGGAAGCCCTCAAAATGCGGTCGAGAGACCTGCTCGGATTCGGCGTGATAGAAGAAATCATCGAAGAGCCGCTTGGCGGGGCGCATCGAGACCCGCATTTGGCGGCAGCGAGATTGAAACATTTTTTACGCAATTCGCTCAAAAATCTTGTGAAGTTGCCGACAGAACAACTCGTTGCCGAACGCTATGAACGCTTTCGCAAACTGGGACAGTTTGATGAAACGCTCTGTCCTTAACACTTTCCACCCGGCATTATATTCTAATGCCTCAACCAAAACCAAATTACTGCTACGAAAAATTACAGATTGCTCGCTATTTCTCTCTCCTCTCTCCGCACTTACCGTTCGGGGCGATGTCATCATCACTACAGCGGGACATAGCCTTGGTAGGTACAGATATCACTGGCGCACTAGGCGGCGGGTGGACTGTGGCAAATTTGATTTTTTACGGTGTCGGTGTATCGCTGAAACCGTAAACGCAGTCCTCCGCATATCAAGGTGATAACGACACGGAGAGAGCGAAGTTGCGTAATCGCCCTATCTACGACACAGTGGGAAAAATGTCAAAGGTGGTGTTCCGCTCCCTCACCAACGTCCGATAATGTTTCTTATGTTCGGTTAGCGATAGGTTAGAACACAGAACACAGGGATTACGCAGAAAGAAAGATTTATGGACGGGCAATACTGAATCTGTATAATTAAAGACAACAAGACGGATACAATCCTACACTACTATAACGGTATCCGTTCTTTCTCAATTCCAATGCGTATTTTGATTACTTCGGGACCGACAAGAGAATATATTGACCCGGTTCGGTTTTTAACCAATGCGTCAAGCGGCAAGATGGGACTCGCACTTGCCGAAGCCGTCTTAAAGCAAGGCGGGCAGCCCGTCATTGTCAGCGGTCCCGTTCAGGTTGTGTATCCCGCTAACACCGAAGTCCATCAAGTAGAAACAACACAGCAAATGCTCCAACGATGCACTGCCCTGCTGCCGAAGTGTGACGGCATCATTGCCGCTGCCGCTCCGTGTGACTTTCAGCCCGTCAGTTTTTCAGCGCAGAAGTTACAAAAATCCGCCGACGAAAACGGAATGATGCTCGCCTTTCAGGAAACACCCGACATATTGGCAGCACTTGGTCAAATGAAAAAGCCGCAGCAATGGAGCATCGGTTTTGCATTAGAAACAGCAGATTTTCAAACCGCCGGAAAACAGCACGCCTTGCAAAAATTGCGCAAAAAAAATTGCTCTTTCATCGTTTTGAATGCGCCGAACTCCATTTCTCAAGATGAATCAACTTTTCACGTTTTTGATGCTGCCGGCAATTTGCGTTTGGATTTCACCGGCACCAAAAGGTCTCTGGCGGAAAAGTTATTGTTTCTTATCGAACCAAACGGCATAGACAACGAGCAAGACAGCACTGCATACGAGCATTGAATCGGCAATGTTAAAGTTCGGATAATGATACGAGCCGAAGAGGACGAGAATCCAATCCCGCACCGCATAGAACGGCTGCCCGTCAAAATCGGTGATTCCGTGAAACGCCAGCCGGTCATACAGGTTGCCGAAAATACCCGCCGAAATCAAAGCGAGAATCACCGTCAAAAACCGACTCCGCCAGGCAACAGCCATTTCATAACAAATAATGCCGAGCAGAAAAATCAGCGATAACACCGCCAGATACCGC
>JAITQJ010000020.1 GCA_031288955.1 Planctomycetaceae bacterium
GAAGAAATAAAAAACACCGCCCTTGAAATCTATCTCGAAGGAGTAGGATTTCGCGGCATTGGACGCATACTAAAAGTTCACCACACAACTGTTTTGAACTGGATAAAAACAATCGGACAATCCGTTGAAATGCCGGTCAGCGGGGAACCCGTTATGACCGCAGAGTTAGACGAGATACATACTTACGTCAAAAAAAACTACCGATGGGGATGGATTGCCGTTGACCGATTAGGTAAACGTTATATGGCATTTGTTTTCGGCGACCGCTCAACAGAGACGGGACGAAAGTTATGGGACAAGATAAAAGAGATTCAGATAGACAAAGTTGCTTCGGATTATTGGTCGGCTTATGAAGATTTTGTTCCGCCGGAAAAACATTTGCAGACGAAGCGGGAAACTTATACGGCGGAGGGGTACAATGCTCGTATCCGGCACTATTTAGCAAGATTTCACCGGAGAACGAAGTGCTATTCCAAAAGCGAAGAAATGATTAACCTATCCGTAAAACTCCTCTGCCGAAAACTAAATAAGCAAATATCTATACGAAATTAAGCAATACCGTTTTTTTTACTATCGGGGGGCTAACACCCCCCCCCCTGCTCTTGCGTCTGCGGATACTTTGACAAGCGGTCGATTGACAAAAAACCATTGACGGCGATAATAGGAAAAACAACGAACATCTATGTCTATTATCGTTCAGAAATTCGGCGGCACCAGCGTTGCCGATACGCAGAAAATACTCGGAGCCGCACGAAAAGCCATCCGCTCCGCCCAAGCCGGTCACCAGGTCGTCGTCGTCGTCAGTGCGATGGGAAAAACAACCGACCGGCTCATCAATCTCGCCAAAGAAATTACCGAAAGACCGTCAAGCCGCGAATTGGATATGCTTATGTCCTCCGGCGAACAAATAACGATTGCCCTGCTCGCCATCGCCCTCGAAAGTCTCGGATATAAAGCCGTCAGTATGACCGGCGCACAAATCGGTATCAAAACCGACTCCTCTCATACCAAAGCCCGAATCAAAACGATTGACACCGAACGGATGCGGAAAGCCCTCAACGACGGAAAAATCGTTATCGCTGCCGGTTTTCAGGGCGTTGACGAATCCGGTAATATCACGACACTCGGTCGCGGCGGCAGCGATACCTCTGCCGTTGCCCTCGCCGCCGCTCTTGGTGCCGAGGAATGTGAAATCTATACCGACGTGGACGGTATTTATACAACCGACCCCCGTTTGCTGCCCGAAGCACGAAAAGTAGCACAAATTTCTTACGATGAAATGCTCGAACTCGCTAGTCTCGGTGCCGGTGTGATGCACAGCCGGTCGATTGAGTTTGCAAAAAAGTTCGCCGTGAACGTTCACGTCCGCAGCAGTTTTTCCGATACGGCGGGTTCGCTTATCACGGCATTACCGGAAGGCAGCGCACCGGTTGCCGGCGTTGCCGTAGCGAAAAACGAAGCCCAATTAACACTCGTCGGCGTTCCCGACAAGCCGGGCAATGCAATGCGGATTTTCTCGAAAATTGCCGACGCAAAAATCGCTACCGATATGATTGTTCAGAATGTCGGCGTGGACGGCAAAACCGATGTTGCCTTTACTGTACCGGGAACGGATTTAACGGCAACGCTTGATGTACTGCAATCGCTGGTCAGCAATATCGGGGCGGAAAAAGTGGAATGGAAAGAGAACGCCGTCAAGTTATCGATTGTCGGTTTGGGAATGGAGTCACAGCCGGGCGTGGCGGAAAAAATGTTCCGCGCTCTTTCCGAACAGAACATCAATATCGCAATGATAACGACGAGCGGCATTAAAATATCGGCACTCGTTGACCGGGACTGTACGATGGCTGCGATTCGGGCTGTACATAATGCTTTTTCTCTGCAAACGCCGGTAACGGCTGCTGCGGGGAAAAAGAAAACGCCTCAAAAAGCCGGAGGCTATCACCGGCGGCGGGAGACAAATGTTTCGGCATTCGTTCCGTTACATTCGTCTTATCTTGGAATGGAAGATATTTTGATAGAGTCGATAACGCTTGATAAACAGCAGTCACGGATAACGCTGCCGGACATTCCTGACAAGCCGGGCATTGCGGCGGAAGTGTTTGAAAAGATAGCGGCGGCAAAAATCGTGGTCGATATGATAGTGCAGAGCAGCAGCCGTGATGGTCGGGCGATTATTTCGTTTACAGTTCCCCGCAATGTGCTGGACAAGGCGTTGAAGGTTGTCAGGAAATTGTCGGCAGATTGGAAAGCCGATGAACCGTTGTACAATCCGGCGGCAGCGATTTTATCGGTACACGGTACGGGCTTGCGTTCGCACACGGGATTGGCATATCGAATGTTCAGGACATTGGCAGACGGCGGCATTAACGTGAACATTATATCGACGAGCGAACGCTGCGTTTCGGTAACGGTGGACGACAAGAGCGGCGAAAAAGGCTTGCAACTCTTCGATAAAGAATTTGCAAACGAAAAGTTGTAACAGAAATTTTTAATCCGCACCAGGTACTCTGCACTGATGACGAATTTTCCGTTGGGCAAAATCCGGTGGAGTGAAGCACTGGCTTATCTGGTGATGCTTGTCATCGGGTCGGTCGTTTTTGCCTTACAATTAGCGGCTTGGGCGATACCGCAGTTGACGCTCTATCAAACTTTTGTTCCGTCCCGCGGTACCGTTCTCGAAGTCCGAATAAGCGAAAAAAAAGTCAGCCGTCCGCAAACCGGCATCGCAACACTTTACCGTCCCGAAGTGCTGCTCGAACACGAAACAGATGACCGGACATACCGCATCTGGACTTTCGATTATCCAACTCTCACCGGCGGCGGTTATACGGCAGACCGAAACGAAGCCGAAAATGCGTTGAAACCGTTTGTTCCGAGCCGGCGCGTGCCGTGCTGGTATCGGGCAGAACGTCCTGATTTGGCTATCATCGTTTGGAACATTTCCGTCTGGGGCTGGTGTTTGCTCGTCTTGTCCTTTGCCTTAATTGTAATCGGCGTTATCGGCTTTTTTCAATCTTTTCGTTATCTTGCCGTTTCACGGGAGCGGCAATCGGTACTCGTTGAACCGCCGGGTACACAAAGCGGCTTATGGAAGACGGTACCGGATATACGGACAGTTAATGAAAGTCCCGGTATCCGGTTAGCATACCGTTTGCCGCTCGGCAGCAGCCCCGTGATTCCGATTGCCGGTATGGCGGTTTTCGCCGCCGCCTGGAATATCGTTGCCGTGGGTATTTTGATTCATCTGTTTGTCGTTCCGGCAGAAACACAGATTGACCAAATCCTCGGCATCGTTTTGCGTGCCTTGTTTTGTACTTTTGGTATCCTTTTACTTTGGCGTGTTCTCGGTCAACTTTGGACGATACTGCGTGTTGCTCCGACGCTTCTGGAATTATCCGACCATCCGGTTTACCCCGGCAGGAAGTACCGCGTGCTGCTGTTCCAAAATGGTATATTTCATTTTCGGCTGCTTCAGGTCGATTTAGTTTGTGAAGAGATAGCCCGGTTTCATCAGGGGACGGATACGGCAACGAGCCGCAAGGAAGTATATCGGCAAATGCTATTTTCGCAGTCAGATTTCAGTACCTCGCCGGAAATGCCGCTCGATAAAGAATTTTCGTTGCAATTACCGCACGGGGCGATGCATTCATTCCGTCAGGAAAACAACGAAATCATTTGGCAACTGACACTTCGTATTCAGTTGGCTGACCGTCAGGAAATTCACCGCGGCTGTACCATTGTTGTCCGCCCTGCTAACGAGTTTGACAGTGCGGGGTAAATGCCGCCAATCCGGTGTTGTTGTCAAAATGTGCCGGTTTTGATGATTCTTTCGATTTTGCCGGTTTTTCTTTCAAGAAAAACTGCTCTTGACCCGATTACTCAAAAAAGACATTATCCGTCAATACAAAAGTTTACCCCCTTCCAAAAGGAGAAATCACAGTGAAACAATCAATCATTTCCTTTGTCCTTGTTTTCGGCTTTGCCGCAGGAGCATACGCTCAACAAGCCGCCGCGCCTGCCGCGCCCGCTGATGCGGGGCTGCCGACAATGGTCGCTGTTGTTGATGTCGCTCAACTTATCAAAGCGCATCCCGACTTCAAAGCCAAACAGGAAGCACTCCAAGCCAAGATAAAACAAGCCGACGGCATCTTTCAGGAACGCCAGAAAAAAATTCAGGACAAGCAGAAAGCTCTCGAAGCCTCGCAACTGAAACCCGGCACTCCCGAACACCAGCGGCAGTTGGACGAAATCACCAATGACCTCGCTGACTTTGAAAAAGACGCTAAACAGCAGCAGCGCAAATTGGCTCTTGAAAACAGCCGTATTATGTACGAGACTTATCAGGACATCAAACAGGTCGTCAAAGCGTTCTGTATGAAACGGAGGATTGCTCAAGTTACCGATTACAGGTCATTCGAGCCGAATCCGGCTGAACCGCAAAGCGTTGCCGAAGATATGGACCAGAAACTCGTTTGGTTCGATGACCGGCTCGACATTACAAGACTCGTGATTCGTGATATGTACACTTCACGTGGTTTAACGGTGCCGTCCCAAACCGCCGCCGCTCCGGCAGCACAACCGGTGCGCTAACCTAAAGAGTTGATAATTGAGAATAGAGGATAGCAGTGAAAGACGAACATCGTAAACGGTATGAAACTGCGTCTCAATCCTTAATTCTCAATTATCAATTACCCGTTTCCTAAAATGCCTTCCATCATTAACATTCAGTCGGCTTTTCCTCATTCGATTCGTCAATCGTTTCGCTTGCAGCACACGATAGCGCAAAGTGCAGAACTGCACGGCTTCGGGTTTTGGACTAGCGAAGACGTAACACTTCAGTTCCGTCCCGGACGCATCAACAGCGGCATCGTTTTTTTCCGCAGCGATATTGACGCTCATCCGTCTGTACCGGCGTTGGTCGAATATCGGGAAGAAAAACCGAGGCAGACTTCGCTTGTCAACGGGGCGGCACGTGTCGATATGGTTGAACATTTGCTCGCCGCCGTCAAGGCGTTGCAGATTGATAATCTTGAAATTTGGACAGACCAGCCGGAGATGCCCGGTTTCGACGGTTCAAGCCGGTGCTTCTTCGACATTTTGAAAGAAGCCTGTGTCGTAAAACAGCCGGCGTTTAAGCCTGTCCGGGTTGTTACCGAATCCTTCCGTGTCGGCAGCGGAACGCAATATATTACGGCTTCGCCGCATCCGCACGGTTTGAACTCGTACCGGTACTCGTTAGTACCGCAGGAAAATTATCCGCTTGAAGCGCAGGACTACCGCTTCAATTTAACGCCGTCCAATTTTACCTGGGAGTTGGCAGACAGCCGGACATTTGTAGCAAAATTTGAAGCGGAGCGTCTGATTGCCGCCGGCTTATGCAAACGTGTTACAGCGAAAGATGTGCTGGTATTAGGCGAAGCCGGTCCGATTGACAATGATTACCGCTATGCAGACGAATGCGCCCGGCACAAGATTCTCGATATGGTCGGCGATTTTTCGCTGGAGGACTGCGATATTGTCGGCTCGTTTGAATCATATCGGGGCGGACATAGTCTCAATGCCGAATGTTTGCGGGAAATAGTCCGTCATTCGATGCTGCTTTCCGATGAATATATTTCACAGCACAACGAAATTTTTTGCTGTGATGACAAACAACACTTAAAAGTTGCGTAAAGGAGAACGAGGAGCAATGTTAAAACTTGGTATTATCGGAACCGGCAGATTAGGCAGTTTTCACGCAGAAAAGGCGGCGGCGAATCCCGATGTCGAATTAGTCGGTGTTGCCGACCCGTCGGTTACAGCCCGCAACCTCATCGCCAAGAAATTCGGCGTTGAAGCGTTTGCATCATTCGATACGCTGCTTCCGAAAACGGATGCCGTTATCATCGCATCGCCGACGTTTTTGCATTACAGCATTGCTTCGATTGCGATTCAAAGCGGAAAACACGTACTGCTGGAAAAACCAATGTGCGGTACGCTGCCCGATGCGAGGAAACTCGTTGATATGGCGCGGCGGAATAAAACCGTTCTGCAAGCCGGACACGTCGAAGAATTCAATCCGGCGTGGCAAACGGCGAAAAAGTCGCTGTCCGTTGAGCGGCAGGAAAATCTGCCGATGTTAATCAACGCCGTTCGGAGCAGCGGTTATACGTTCCGCAGTACCGATGTTGGTACGGTGTTCGATATGATGATTCACGACATTGATTTAGTATTGTCGTTGACGGCTTCACACGTCTTTGCGGTTGATGCGGTTGGTTTTCGTATTATCGGCGGACAACACGAAGATACGGCTCACGCCCGGCTGATTTTCGATAACGGCAGCGTTGCGAATTTGTATTCATCGCGGATTGCACCGGCGGCAAAACGTGAAATGCAGATTACGACGGCATTGGGAACGTTGTCGATTGACTTTGCGAAACGGACAACAGTTGCTCATCGCCCGAATACGCTGGTATTACAGGGCGAATACGCTCCGAATCGGATTTTGCCCGATACGGTTCCGCTGGTTGCGCCGGAATTTATGAAGGACTCGTTTGATACAGAGGTGTTGGAACACGAATCGGTTGACGCATTGGCAGAGGAATTAAAAGATTTCGTGTTATCCATCGAAACGGGCAAAACCCCCAGGGTCAGCGGTTCGCGTGCTTTGGAGGCGGTATCGGTTGCAGAAACAATCGTCCATTCCATCGGCAAATACAACCGGCATCATATCAAAATTGCAGCATAATCGTTTGTTCCCGTCCTGGTCCGACGGAGACCATTTCAATGGGCTTGCCGATTAATCCGCTGATGCGTTTAAGGTAGTTCTGTGCGTTGAGCGGCAAATCGCTGAATTGCCGCACTTCCGTAATATCTTCGTGCCAGCCGGGCAGCGTTTCATATATCGCTTCAACCCGCCGCAAATCATCAACGTGACTCGGAAATGCCGTAACCCGGCTGCCGTCCAGTGTATAAGCCGTACAGATTTTTAATTCGTCAAACGTACTCAACACGTCCAGCAGCATTACCGCTAACGTGTCAATTCCGCCGAGTCTAACGGTGTAGCGGGCAGCAACGGCATCAAACCAGCCGCAGCGGCGGGGACGCTTCGTTACCGTGCCGTATTCCTTGCCCCTGTCCCGAATACATTGACCGGTGTCGTTCGCCAGTTCTGTCGGAAACGGTCCGCCGCCGACACGCGTGGTGTATGCCTTGATGATACCAACGTATTTTTTAATAAAATGCGGCGGAACCCCTGCACCGGAACACACGCCGACGGCACTGCTGTTGCTGCTCGTTACATACGGAAACGTACCGTGGTCAACGTCGAGCAGCGAACCTTGAGCCCCTTCAAACAGTATCCGTTTGTCCGCATCAACGGCATCAAGCAAATATGCCGTCGTATCTGTTACGTATTTCTCCAGCCGGTCAGCATAACCTTTGTACTCCCTGAACACCGCACCGGCATCAATGTCAATTCCAATGCCGGGCAGCATTTGCGAATTATCCGTTTCACCGATGAGTCCGTTGAAGAGCCGGTTTTTTGCACCGGCAATCGTTTGTATTTTTTCCTCAAAGTCAGGTTTGTATAAATCGCCGAAGCGGACGGCAAGCGAACGACCGTATTTATCCTGATAACAAGGACCGATACCGCGCATTGTTGTACCGATGGCTTCACCGCTGGCGATATTATCGAACATAGCGTCTTCGATTTTATGCCACGGGAAAATGATATGCGCACGGTCGCTTATCAAAAGATTTTTTCCAACATTCACTCCGAGTTTAACAAGCGTATCAATTTCTGCAAGCAGCGCAGAAGGACTGCAAACGACTCCGCCGGCGATAACACATTGGACATTCGGATGAAAAACACCGCTGGGAATCAAAGACAGTTTATATCTTTGCCCGTTAAAGACAACGGTATGCCCCGCGTTCGCTCCGCCTTGATAGCGGACGACCACGTCCTGTTGTGCGGTCAAAATATCAACAATTTTTCCCTTGGCTTCATCGCCCCACTGAAGCCCGATAACAGCAGTTCCCGGCATAATTTATTCTGATTATTGACAACGAATGACTGATAACAAGCGTACGAATTCAATCCTTAACGACACCCTGATTATCAGTGATTACCAATTTTCGACTCCTAATTATCAATTATCTCAAGCCCTTTGTCAAGATAATGCGCACCGCAACTTTCTTTGCGGTCTAATGCACTTTTCAATATCAGTGCCGCTGCCGTCAACATATTTTGTAGTTCCCAACCTTCGAGCGTATCTAACTGCCTCGCTAATACATATCGTGACCAGCGTTCAATGTCGTCCAATGCCCCGCGCAAGTCTTCTCTATTCCGCACAACACCCGCCGTCCGCCAAAGAATACTTTTCAGCGCATTACGCAAATCGAACAAATCAAGCAGCGGAGGCAGTGAACCGTAACCGGATAAAACCGGATTCTCAATCGGAATAACCTTGTAATCGTCCGATACCTGTTTTGCAGCGGCGGATGCCAATCTGCCTGCCGACTCGCCGAACACCAACGCCTCAAGCAAACTGTTTGATGCCAGCCGGTTCGCCCCGTGCAGTCCCGTACTCGAAACTTCGCCCGCCGCCCAAAGATTTAGAATCGATGTGCGTCCGTCAATATCCGTTGCGATGCCGCCCATCGAATAATGCGCCCCTGGTCGAACCGGTATCTTGTCTTTCGCAATGTCAATGCCGAACTGCCGGCACACCGCCGCTATCGACGGAAACCGGGCATAAAGATAATCCGCCGGTTTCGCTGTCAAATCCAAAAATACGTTCGCCGACCTTGTTTGTTCCATTTGTTTGACGATGCTTCGGCTCACGACATCCCGCGGGGCTAATTCGGCACGTTCGTCATAATCAGGCATAAAACGGCAGCCTTTGCGGTCAACGAGAATACCGCCGTCGCCGCGGACGGCTTCGGATATTAGCGACCGGCTGCTGCCGGCAATGTACAAAACGGTTGGATGAAACTGAATAAACTCCATATCCCGAATTGCCGCTCCGGCACGGTACGCCATCGCAATGCCGTCGCCGGTTGCAACTTCCGGGTTCGTTGTTTCCCGATAAAGTTGACCGAGTCCGCCGCTGGCGATAATCGTTTGCTTTGCCCAAACGAGTTCTTTTTCACTATGCTTTTTCCAATAGACAAGTGCGCCTTTGCATTGGTTTTCGATGGTCAGCAAATCAAGGGCGAAGGTATGTTCCCAAATGCGGATATTTGCCCGGCTTTGGACTTCGGCGATTAAGGCGCGGACGAGTTCTTTACCGGTGGCATCGCCGTTAGCGTGCAGGATTCGTTCGCTTCGGTGTCCGCCTTCTCTGCCGAGTTGTATCGTGCCGTCGGGGGTTTTATCAAATTGTGTGCCGATGTCGATTAACTTTCGGACTTCATCGGGACCGCTGCGGATAACGTGTTCGACGACAGTTCGGTTACAGAGCGTTCCTCCGGCGGTAACGGTGTCGTCAATATGTTCTTGCAAAGAGTCGTTTTTATCCCAGACGGCG
>JAITQJ010000193.1 GCA_031288955.1 Planctomycetaceae bacterium
CACTGTACGGCAGACGAAGACCGGTATATTCACCTTCTATCAAACGTTATAACAGCAGAACACTTTTTTAGAAAGAGGGGCGTTTCGTCTTATCGCCGTCTTACGACGGCGGCTCTGATTTTTGTTGCCGCTGCCGTTATTTATGTCTGCCGAACACGAAGGAACCGATACGAGACATCGCTACTCAAAAATGCTTCTCAATTCTTCCAGCCGGTCGAACACCCAGTCCAAGATTGCCGCCCTCGCCCAACTCCGCCCGGATTTCCTTCGCTGCCGCTTGCAGCCGTTTGACAATTTCCGGGTGTTGCTGCGAAACGTCTGTCGTTTCGCTCACGTCGTTTTGCAAATCGTACAGCACCAACTCTGTTTTCTGCTGGGCGTACTGTCCCGGTGAACCGTTTTTGCCGGGTTCCCGTCCCTCCATTGTCCGGTACTGATGCGGCAAGACCAACTTCCAGCGGTTATCCCGCACGGCTTGGAGTTGCCTGCTGTAATAAATCGGATAAGCCGTATGCGGCGAAACAGCATTCTTTTCCCCGAAAAGCAGCGGGCGGATGTCTTTGCCGTCAATTTTCTTTTCCGGCAGCGCAGCACCAATCAGATGAGCAACCGTCGGCAGTATATCAATCGTGGACGCAAGTTCATCGCAGCGTGTATTTGCCGGTATTTTACCGGGATACCAAAATACCGCCGGTTCACGGACACCGCCTTCAAATGATGTTCCTTTCCCTTCCCGCAGCGGTTTTGCGCTGCCGGCGTGATTGCCGAAGTTTAACCACGGTCCGTTATCGGCGGTGAACACCACCAGCGTTTTCTTATCAAGATTCAACCGGCGTATCGTATCAAGAATCTGACCGACCGACCAATCCAGTTCCATAACAACATCGCCGAAAAGTCCTTTGCCGCTTTTTCCGGCAAACTTATCGCTGACGAACAGCGGAACGTGAACCATTGAATGGGGAACGTACAGAAAGAACGGCTTGTCCTTGTTCTTTTCGATAAACTGCACTGCCCGCTCCGTGTAACGGGTTGTCAGCGTTTTCTGAATTTCCGGCGAGAGATTTTCACCGATAGATTCGGAACCTTCGATGAACCGTAACGGCGGATAATTCCGTTTGTTTTTTGCCGCCTGTTCCGGGAATTGCGCTACGTCAGTGTGCCGGTTCCACATATCATTGGAATACGGCAGCCCGAAAAATTCATCGAATCCCTGTTGGAGCGGCAGAAACTCCGGCTTATCGCCGAGATGCCATTTTCCGAAAATGGCGGTTGCATAATTTTTCTTTTTTGCCACTTCGGCAATCGTTTCCTCTTCGGGATTCAAGCCGATGGGCGAATTCGGCGGCAGCGCACCGCTAATGTTCACCCGCCGGTGATAACAGCCGGTCATCAAAGCGGAACGGGAAGCGGAACAAACTGCCGAAGGAACGATGAAGTTCGTGAAACGCCGTCCTTGTGCCGCCATCTTGTCCAGATTTGGGGTTGGAACATCAGAGCCGAACGGTCCGATGTCGGCGTATCCCATATCGTCAATGAATATCACAACGACATTCGGCGTTTCCTCTGCAAGAGCAAACGAACAAAAAAGAACAAAGCAAAGAGAAGGAAAAAAAGTTTTCATATTTTTATTGCAATCTTACGATTGCGGCTCTGAATTTCTAACCCTTCTGTTCTTTTCGTTCTTTGATGATTGTCTCTTGAATCGAGTTGGGAACCTTTTTGTATTTGGAGAATTCCATTGAGAATGTTCCCTGTCCCTGCGTCATACTGCGCAGCGTTGTTGAATAGCCGAACGTTTCGGCAAGCGGTATCTCGCCTTCAATCCGCGTTACTGCTCCCAACGTTTCCGTTACAGTAATCAAACCCCGGCGGGAATTCAAATCGCCCACCACGTTGCCCTGAAAGTTGCTCGGACACTCTATTTCCAAACGCATCACCGGCTCCAATAACGTCGGCTTCATACGGGGAAACGTTTCCCGCAATGCCGTCTGCGCACAAATTCGGAACGCTAAATCCGAACTATCAACGGCGTGAAACGAACCGTCATCGACCAAAATACTCAAGCCGACAACCGGAAAACCGGCAACGGGTCCCTTTTCCAGCGAACCGCGAAAACCCTTTTCAATAGCCGGTATGTAGTTCGACGGAATCGTTCCGCCGACAATCTTTTCCTCGAATATAAACGTTTCTGTAACAGGAACGGTTTCACCGGTCTTTTCGTCCGTTTTCGTTTCAGGAATCGGCTTCATCTTGCCGACAATGTGAGCGAACTGCCCGCTTCCGCCGGACTGCTTTTTATGCTTTATATCGAATTCCACCGCCGTTGTCGGTGCTTCCCGATAATTCACCTTCGGCGGCGACGTTTCCACATCAACTTTGTATTCACGGCGAATCCGTTCAACATACACGTCCAAATGCAACTCGCCCATTCCCGCCATCAGTGTCTCGCCGCTTTCGGGGTCGGTCGAAATGGAAAGCGTCGGGTCTTCCTTGCGGAACCGGTACAACGCCTTACTCAACCGGTCGGCATCCTTTGTCGCCTTCGATTTAATCGCAATCTGAATGACCGGTTCAGGAACGTACATTGATTCCAATGTACAAAAATCTTTTTCAGACGAAAACGTATCACCGCTGGAACAATCAATTCCGATGACGGCAACGATGTCTCCCGCCTCGGCATTGTCAATTTCCTCGCGGCTGTCGGCGTGCATACGGAAAATCCGGCTTACACGCTGTTTTTCGCCGGTACGCTGATTGTAATACGTTTCTCCTTTGGCAATCGTTCCCTGATAAATGCGGATAAACGTCAACGTGCCGTAAGGGTCTTCGATAATTTTGAACGCCATTGCAACAGACGGCGACAGCGGGTCGGCAACGAGTTTCATCCGGGCATCGTCATCTGTTTGGTCATAGCCGTATTTCCAAGCGTAATTGTCATTGTCCAGCGGAGACGGCAGATACCGTCCAACGGCATCAAGCAGCGGCTGCACCCCTTTATTCTTATATGCTGTTGCCAAAAAGACCGGCGTTAAAGCACGAGACCAAACGGCTTTACGCACGATTTCGTGAATCATTTCGACCGGCGGTTCTTTTTCTTCGAGGAGTATTTCCATCAATTCGTCGCTGAACATCGCCAACGCTTCGAGAAGATGCTGCCGCATTGATTTTGCCTCTTCGGCAAGAGCGGACGGGATTTCCTCGTAACGGATTTTTTCCCCCTGTTCACCGTCAAAGTAGACGGCTTTTTGTTCAACGAGGTCAATAACACCCTCGAAACCGGCTTCTTTGCCAATCGGAATTTGCATCAGCACGGCATCGCAGTCAAGTTTTTCTTTAAGTTGTTTGACAACGCGGTACGGGTCGGCACCGGTTCTATCCATCTTATTGACAAGAGCGAGACGGGGAATTTTATACCGCTTCATTTGGCGGTCAATCGTAATAGACTGCGCCTGTACACCGCCGACAGAACAGAGGACGAGAACGGCACCATCGAGAACGCGGAGGCTTCTTTCGACTTCAACGGTGAAATCAACGTGTCCCGGCGTGTCTATCAGGTTGATAAAATGTCCCATCCATTCAACACTCGTGGCGGCACTGGTGATAGTGATGCCGCGTTCCTGTTCGAGTTCCATATGGTCCATCGTGGCACTGCCGTCGTGGACTTCACCGATTTTGTACGATTTTCCGGTGTAAAAGAGAATACGTTCGCTGAGCGTGGTTTTGCCGGAGTCGATGTGGGCGGAAATACCGATATTGCGGAGTTTTTCGATGTTAGACATAGTTTCGCCGGTCTTTTTGTGAGCGGTTTTGGGTCTCTCGGTCAGTGTTATCATTGCGATTTTTGTACTTTTTTACAGAAACGTTCATTGTACCACAATCGCTAAAACTGTACAGTAGAACCGGAGACCGAACTACGAAGAATTGATGTAATCCGATTCACCGCATTTTTCATATCTTTTGAGGTGTTTACACTGACAAGACAAAAAAACCGCAGCACGGGACGGAAAGCCCTGCGTACGCCAATCATCTTGTACATCAGTTTTCTGCCGTTTCAGCAACGGGGGCGGTTCCAGCAGAGGCAGCGTCTTCAACAGGAATATCCGTTTCTGCCGGAGCGGTTTTGGCTTGCGGCTGTGCCTTGTCTCTCTTCTTTTTCGGCTGCTGTTTTTGCGGTTTCGGCAAATCGGTTGGAACTTCTGGACGGCGGCGTTCCACACTCAAGCGTTCGAGAGCCGCTTTCTGCTGTTCGAGATGTGTTCCCTTCGAGCCGTATTTTTTGATGAGAACAGCGACTTTATCTGAAGGTTGTGCGCCGACACTGACCCAGTAATCGATTCGTTCGCCGTTCAGACGGGTTCGAGCATCCGTTTCCGGTACCATCGGGTCATAATACCCGACTTCTTCGAGAACTCTTCCGTCGCGGGGCGAGCGGACATCGGTTACACAAACACGGAAAAACGGTCTGTGAAGACGACCGAATTTTTTCATACGGATACGAACTGCCAACGGAACCTCCTAGAATAATGAACTGACTGCGTTGCACTATTCTACCGCAATCCGCTGCCGAGTCAAGGGGGAAAGCCTGCCGGTTAACTAACGCCAAACAGATAATAAAAAAAACGGATACGGTTTGAAACCGTACCCGTTTTCTCACAACCCACCTCACTCACTTTATTTTCTGCGTCTTCTTGCTGCCGCGGCACCAACAATGCCGAGACCGAATATCAGCATCGTTGCCGGTTCAGGAGCGACCGCAACACCGATGAATGTCTGGCTCACGTGGTTGCCGCCTTCCGGCATAAAAACCGTCAGACTCACGCGGTCTTCTGCATAACCAATATCACCCCAACTATCATCGACAATCGCCTTGAACCAACTGTCCAGCGTATTCAGCGTAGCATCCAAAACGGTACTGCCCTTGCTGCAACTTAAGAGGGAAATATCACCGTCCCTCAGGTCCAGATTGCTTGCCGTATCGTTGGCGATTTCCCAAACCGCTAACTGGAAAATGTTTGCGTATGC
>JAITQJ010000249.1 GCA_031288955.1 Planctomycetaceae bacterium
TTTGTTACCGAACAAGTCTATTGTTAATTATTTACCCCTTTTTCGTGCTTTTCGCGGTTAAAAAATCGATAGCGCAAGGGTGAAGGAAGATTCACGCCGAGACACCGAAACAGTATTGACGGACGGCAGTACAATGGTTATTATCCGTTATGCTGCGTTTTTCCGTTTTCGTTTTGATACTGTTGTCTGCCGGCTGTATTTGCGACCGGGAAAGGTTCGGCTTGCCGGATTTGCTTCATCCGGGACACATATCAGAACAACAAGAACGAATGGAACGCTTTGACCCGTTCACCCGAAGCGACATCGGTCCGAAAATTCAGGGCGACCGTCCGAACGGCGCACTTGACCAGAAACCTACCGAACAGCGATTTATCAAAAAATAACCGGTACGCTATGTTTTTTCGTCTTTTTCTCTGTTTCCTGATTGTATCGGCAAATGCCGCCGGCATTGCGGCTGAAAACAAACAGTTTCCGGTCATCAAATCCGCCGAACTGATGGTCGATAATCTGATATTGCCCCAAGGCGGGATAACCAACGCCGCCGTTATCGATGCAATGAAACGAATTCCCCGTCATCAGTTCATTTCAGCACAAAATCAGAAACAAGCGTATTGGGACCAAGCGATTGCCATCGGCGAAGGACAAACAATTTCTCCGCCGTACATCGTCGCTTTTATGACACAGCAACTCGAAACAAAACCGGCGGATAAGGTTCTCGAAATTGGTACCGGCAGCGGTTATCAAGCCGCCGTGTTGAGTTTGCTTGTCAAAGAGGTGTATAGTATCGAAATCATTGAATCGCTTGGAAAACAAGCAGAAACACGGCTCGACTGGTTAGGCTTTCATAATGTTCACGTCCGCATCGGAGACGGTTACAAAGGCTGGAAAGAAGTTGCCCCGTTCGACAGTATTATTGTAACGTGTTCGCCGGATTCGATTCCTCAACCGCTCATCGAACAACTTAAAGAAGGCGGCAGAATGATTATTCCCGTCGGCGAACGCTATCAGCAGGCGTTTTATCTTTGCCGGAAAATCAACGGACAATTACAAAAGGAACGTTTGCAGCAGGTTTTGTTCGTGCCGATGACCGGCGAAGCGTCTGAACGGACAACGGCAAACACTGACGGCAAACCCCGTTTAACGAACGGTAACTTTAACGAACTTAATGACGACGGTACGCCGGTCGGCTGGCATTATGTCCGTAATGCTGCCGTTGTTGAGCCGCAGTCGCCGCAGCCCGCTGTCCGGTTTGTGCGTAAGAAGCCGGAACGAGTTGACGGCAATCCTGTACCGGCAGCGGTAACGCAAATGCTTCAAGGTTTCGCTTTAGACGGACAAAAGGTGAAAAAATTGCGCATCGAATACGCTTTGCGGGGAGAAGACGTTGTTGCCTGGCAAGGGGCAGTAATGACTCCGACGGCGTTATTATCGCTTTTTGATGAAAACCGCAAACAGGCTGCGCTGATACCGCTGGGACGCTGTACGGGAACGTTCGATTGGCGGCTGGTTTCGCAGGATATAGCGGTACCGCCGAAATCCCGTGAAGCCGTTCTGTTGCTCGGCTTGCCGGTTGCGTCTGGACAAGTCGAAATCCGCAGCGTGAAAATCAGTGCCGCAGAATAAATACTTTACCTTCTCCTGTTTTTTTGCCGGTAATTAACATTGCGTCAAAACGGGATTTTGATACAATGTGTTACAGTTAGCACCGCCGTTACTCTTACGAACAATATCTCCGATGAATGAAACATTTTCGCTTGCCGTCCGGGCAGCGTTCCTTGTCTCCGCTTTCTGCCTGACTGCGGCAGATGCATCGGATAGTCAGGCGGATATTCAAAAAGTTGCCGGGGGTTTCGCCTTCACCGAAGGTCCCGCCGCCGATAACGACGGAAACGTCTATTTCGTCGATGACCCCAAAAGCAAAATCTGGTTTTACGAACCGGACACGAAAAAGATCACCGTTTTCGTTGAAGAATCCCGGCACGCCAATGGAATGTACTATGACCGGAAAAATAAACTCCTCCTCGTTTGCGAAGGCGGCTCCGGCTGCGTTGCGGCTTATGATAAAACCGGCAATCGTTTCGTTATCGCTTCACAATTCAACGGAAAACGCTTTAACAAACCGAACGACCTGTGGCTCGACCCGAAGGGCGGCATTTATTTTACCGACCCGATTTACGGGAAAGATTTTAAGTTGATTCAAGACGGCGAACACGTCTATTACATTTTGCCTGACCGTAAAACCGTCCGCCGGGTTATCGGCGATATGATTAAACCGAACGGTATCATCGGCACCGCAGACGGAAAAACACTTTACGTTACAGACCAGGCGGCGGGTAAAGTCTGGCGTTATGACATTGAAGCAGACGGCAGTCTGACCGGCAAGACGCTTTTTACAAATGTCGGCGTGGACGGAATGACCATTGACGGGCAAGGCAACGTTTACATCACGGAAAAGGAAGTTATCGTCTTTAATCCGGCTGGTCAGGAGATTCGCCGTATTAAGTTTCCCGAAGTACCGGCAAACGTTTGTTTCGGAGGCAAAGACCGCAAAACACTTTTCGTTACAGCACAAACGAGTCTTTACGCACTGCCGATGCAATACGGCGGAACACCTTGACTTTTTGCTGAAAAATCGTTATCTTTCGGGAACGTTAGGAGTAAAAGTTTTGTCTGAATTACGTATCATTCAATTTTTACGGGGCTTCGTTTTGCTGGTACTGCTCGTTGCCGTTCCGGGCGTTGCTGTCGGCTGGAATTATTTTTCTAAAATTGATTGGCAGTTCCGGCACGTTGCTTTGGCAATGCCGCAAACGCCGCCGATACCGTTCGGCGAACCCGCCCCGCAGGCTGCCGTTCCGCCTTCGGCAGCACCGGAACCGGCGGTGTGTCTCGTTGAACCGCAAAAAGTTGCCGACGAAATTGAACCGATTCCTGCCGCCGCCGAACAAGGAGAACAGTTGCAGCAGGTTGCCTGGCAAAGCACCGGTGAAACGGCGCAGCGGCAGCAGAACTTCAAGACACTGGAAGAACAGTTGAAAACGCTGGGGGCGAAGTCGTACAAACTCGAAAAATGGGGACGCGAAGGCAATTTATTCCGTTTTTCGTGCCTCGTTTCAGCACCGGATTTCTATCAATACGAAAAACATTTTCAGGCAATCGGCACCGACGAAATGTCTGTAATGCAAACGGTTATCGCTCAAATCAAACAATGGCGGCAGCGGTAACATTAACCGCCGCGCTTTGTCTGTCTTATCACTGTGAATTGATAATGCGGAAGCAAACGGATACAATAACGGTTAGAAGCCGTATCCAAATAGTCAACTCCTGATGTCTCCCTATTCGTCTGCTGATTTTAATATCAATCCGTTGATGTTTTATTACGAGGTGACTCAGGCTTGCGGTCTCGTTTGTAAACATTGCCGGGCTTCCGCACAAGAGCAACCCGCCGATGACGAATTGTCAACCGATACCGCTCTCAAACTTATCGAACAAGTTGCCTCTTTTCCCCGCAAACCCAATATCTGTTTCACCGGCGGCGACCCCCTTAAACGTGCCGACATTTTCACACTTATCGAACACGCCGTCAAACAAGGCTTATCCGTTGCTCTAACTCCGTCCGCAACCCCCCTCGCAACATACGAAGCCCTCGCAAAAGCCAAAGAAGCCGGTGTACAAGCCCTCGGCATTTCACTCGACGGACCCGATGCCGAAGTTCACGATGCCTTCCGCGGTTTTGCCGGTTCATTCGCAAAAACCCGCGAAATGATTGAAGCGGCAAAAAAATTGCAAATTCCGGTACAAATCAACACCTCGATAACTCAACGTAATTTTAATTTGATTGATGACCTTGCCGAATACATTGCGGCGTGCTGCGGTGAAGGCAGCGGCGGAGTGATGATGTGGTCGGTCTTTTTTCTTATCCCCGTCGGCAGAGGTCTGGAAGAAAAACGGATTAGAGCGGCAGACTACGAGACGGTTTTTGAAACACTGTGGCATCACGCTCAAACGAAACCGTTTGCCGTGAAGACCACCGAGGCACCGCATTATCGGCGTTTCGTGCTGCGTCAGGGCGGTAATCCGTTGGATGTGCCGCGTCCGTTTCGGACACAAACCGATGTCCTCGGCAAACGGCAGAACCCCCCGGAAAAGATTCGTTCCCGTGCGCCGCTGGGAATCACAGACGGACGGGGCATTATGTTTGTTTCACATAACGGCACGATTTATCCGGCGGGCTTTTTACCGGTTGCCTGCGGTCAATTTCCGAAAGATTCGCTGGTCGATGTGTATCAGCGTCATCCGGTTTTTAAGGCATTGCAAAACCCGGATAATTTTAAGGGACGCTGCGGACGCTGTGAATACCGCTATGTTTGCGGCGGCAGCCGAAGCCGCGCTTATGCCGTCTTCGGCGATTATCTGGAGAGCGAACCCGACTGTAATTATGTTATCGGACAAGATAAACTTTATAAAATGGAGAGTTGAGAACGATGCAGGCAGAAATAATATCTAACGGCGATGAATTGGTCAGCGGGAAAATACTCGATACCAATTCGCAATGGTTGAGTCTCGAACTTGATGACCTCGGTGTCGAACCGCTTTATCATACTACTGTCGGCGATGACCTGCCGGCAATGACTGCCGTCCTCAAAATTGCGATGCAGCGTTGCGACGTGATTATCTGGACGGGCGGACTCGGTCCGACTGCCGATGACCTGACCCGGCAAGCCGCTGCCGATGCTGCCGGTGTACCGCTTGAAAAAGATGCCGGGTCTCTGCGGTTGATTCAGGAAATGTTCAAGCGGCGCGGACGGGATATGCCCAAGTCGAACGAAATCCAAGCCTTTCAGCCGAAAGGAGCAAAGCCGATTTTTAATCCGCACGGAACCGCACCGGGAATCGATTTATCCTTGACCGATAAACGCTGCAAGCGGTTTTTAGCGTATCCGGGCGTTCCGGCAGAAATGAAGGAAATGTGGCAACTATCCGGCAGGCAGACGGTTTGGGAATGTGTTCAGCAGCACGGCAACGGAAAACAGTTTATCCGTTTCCGCTCAATTCATAGTTTCGGTTTAGGCGAGAGCCAAGTCGAGGAAATGCTTCCGGGCATCATTGACCGCAGCCGGATACCGAAAGTCGGCATAACGGCTTCACAGGGAACGATAACGTTACGGATTGCTTCGGCGGCGGATACGGAGGCGGAATGTTTTGCGAAGATGCAGCCGATGGCGGATTGGATTTATAAGACGCTCGGCAATTACATTTTCGGTGAAAACGAAGACACGCTGCCGTCGGTTGTGATGCAGAAATTACAGCGGACGAAAAAAACGATTGCCGTTGCCGAAGCCGGTACGCGGGGACTGCTTGCCGAACGACTGGCATCGGTTAATGAAGCGGGGCAGAAAGAATTGCTGTTAGGGGGTGTAACATTTCCGCCGCATCAAGCGGTCGCATTGGAGGAGATGGTAAAAATTGCCCGGCGAATTTTCGACCCTGATTATTTTCTCGTCATTGGAAATTATCCGCCGCCGAAACAGCCGGGCGAAACGTTCGCTGCGGTCATCGACAACCGGTCTGCGGGCGGACAGACCGATTCGTTTGCCAAGTCAGTTTTAAGCATTCAGAAGTATCCGTTCGGCGGTCATCCGAACGTCATTGACGACCTGTATATCAAACGGGTGCTGGATAATTTCAGAAAATTATCTATCCCCGCCCCTTGAAAATTGTTTGGCTTTGCGGCACACCTTTACCGACAACCTGATGGCGGCGGTTTTTACGCTCTGCATTGATGCTCCGGAAAGCGAAACGCCGCTGCTGCGTGCCGCTGCCGAGGAGTATTTCGATTATATTCGTCTGCTTGAATCGCTGTTGAGCCGTTTCATTGAAGACAGTGATATTGCCCGCATCAACCGGATGCAAAAAAACGAAACGCTGGTTATCGCACCGGAAACATACCGCTGTCTTGCCGCTGCCGAAGAAGCCAAACGTATCAGCGGCGGTTATTTTGATATAGCGTACCGCACGCCGCAGACTGATTTTACGCTTCTAACCAAACCGCACCGGATTTATACTTCCAGCGGCGGTCTGCAACTTGACCTCGGCGGTATCGGCAAAGGCTTTGCTCTTGACCGGGCGGCAAGCGTCTTGCAGCATTACGGCTGCGAAAGAGCATTGCTCTGTGCGTCAACGAGTACCGTATTAGCATTACAGCCGCCGGAAAATGCTCCGGGCTGGGCAGTTAGTCCCCCCGCCTCTTTGCCGCTGTATCTTGCCGGCGAAGCAATCAGTTGCTCCGGCAAAAGCGTCAAGGGCGAACATATTTTTAACCCGAAGACACAAACGTATCGTACCGCAAACGAGCAAATCTGGATACGTGAAAAGACTGCCGCTCTCGCTGATGCCCTTTCAACGGCAGCACTGGCAAAAACAGAGGCGGGGTATGCCCCCGCCTCTTTGAGCGCAAAGAAATAACAGACTCCCATAAGTACCTCTCTGCGTTTTTTTATTTCATCACCATTAAAGAGCGGGGGGTGTAAGCCCCCCGATGGAGTTAGAGTTAACCCCCTATCATTCATCTTGCAAGGCACTGTAACCTTCCGCACCCGTGCGGACCTTGACGACGTTCTCGACATCATAGACGAATATCTTTCCGTCGCCGATATTGCCCGTGTACAAAGCCTTCTTCGCCGTCTCAACAACCAACTCGACCGGCACTTTCGTAACAACGACTTCGACACGCACCTTCGGCAGCAGTTGGATGTCCACCTGAACACCACGATAGAATTCACTGCTCCCCTTCTGCATTCCGCAGCCCATCACTTGCGTTACCGTCATACCGGTAATGTTAATGGCATTGAGAGCCTCTTTGAGGTCATCGAACTTATTCTGCCGGCAAACGATTTCAACCTTGGAAAACTTCGGATGACTGCCGTCGCTCGGCTTCGGCGCAGCCGTCTTTGCTGCCGTATGGACGGTAACAGCCTGCGAAACCGGCACTTTTCCTTCTTCGTGGGCGGTAACACCGTGCAGTTGGTCCATAATGTTGAAGTCCGCATAAGCACTGGCAAGACCGTGTTCGGTGATGTCAAGTCCTTCAATTTCCTCGTTCGCCGGAACCCGCAAACCGATAGTTGCTTTCAGAATACCGAAAACAACTGTCATCGCAACGGCAACCCAAGCGGCAACCGCAACAACACCGATAATCTGTGTGGTGAGCAGTGCTGTACCGCCGCCGTAAAATAAACCGCCGTCTGTTGCCAGAAGACCGACCATAATCGTTCCGACCGCCCCGCAGACACCGTGAACGGAAATCGCACCGACCGGGTCGTCAATGTGGAGAACCTTATCAATGAATTCAATCGCAAAGACAAGGAATCCGGCGGCGACCGTCCCGATAATAACCGCTCCGAGCGGACTGACGGCATCGCAGCCCGCCGTGATACCGACGAGTCCAGCCAAAGCACCATTCAACGTCATCGAAACGTCCGGTTTGCCGTAGCGAAACCAAGTAATGAGCATCGTGAACACCGCCCCTGCCGAAGCGGCGAGGTTTGTTGTTACGAAAATGCTCCCCATCAGCGTCAGCGTATCATCGCCGGTCGCACAAACGGTTGACGCACCGTTGAAGCCGAACCAGCCGAACCAGAGGATTAACACGCCCAGACAGCCGAGCGCAACGTTACTTCCGAGAATAGCGCGGGGCTTACCATCCTTGGTATATTTCCCGATGCGTGCTCCAAGCATTGCCGCCCCCACTAATGCTGCCACTCCGCCGACCATATGGACGAGTGTCGAACCGGCAAAATCGTGAAATGGCACATCACGCTGATTCAGCCAGCCGCCGCCCCAAGCCCAGTGTCCGCTTACCGGATAGACGATTGCGCTGATAATCACGCAATAGATGCAGTAGGTACTAAATTTAGTTCGTTCCGCCATCGCACCGGAAACGATAGTCGCTCCTGTTGCACAAAAGACGGTTTGAAAAATAAGAAAGGCAATACCGGGGTATGACCCTTCTGCATAACCTCCGTCGGCTGTTCCGATTTTGCTGAACCAGTCGAGGATACCGATGTACTGGTGAATGTTTTCGGTTTGCCCGCCGAACATAATTCCGAAACCGACGAACCAGAAGAAAAGCGAGCCGAGCGCAAAGGTCAGCACGTTCTTCATTGCGATATTACCGGTGTTTTTTGCGCGGGTAAAACCGGCTTCGACCATCGTAAAGCCGGGGTGCATAAAAAACACGAGGGCTGCTCCGAACAATACCCAGATGGTATCGGCGGACGAGAATTTGCTTGCTGTTTCCGCAACGGCTTCAGCGGCGGCTTGAACCGCCGCCGGTACCGTGTCGGCTTGAGCGAACAAGGGTAAAAGTGTGTCAAAAGTCATAGTGTTCTCCTTGGATTTGGTTACTGCGGGGCAACAATTTGCCCCCTCTATTACTACGTAAACGCATAAGCCGTGCCAAAGAAGAAAAAGTACCGTTTTCCGTTAATTTTTCCGTAAAACGGCGGTTCAGTACGGGATTTAACCGTCATTTTTGTTTTTTGTTATGACATTTTTGTTATCATTTTGACGGAATAACAAAAATGATGCTATTAGAAATTGCCCGTTTGAACTTCCCGTATGCTGTTTCCCTGACGGAACAGATAAAGAACATTGAGTTGCAATGCCTCCGGCGTGTGCTGTACTCCAAGCACCGACAACGCTGTTGCCCAAGCGTCTGCTGTCATACAATCGCCGGCAAATACCGTAACCGATGCCAGCACTTCCAGCGAGTCAGTCCCGAATTGTGTCGGTAATCCTGTGCGCGGGTCAATGAAATGCGACACCCGTTTGCCGTCAATGAAACGCTCCTGGCGGTAATCGCCGCTCGTTGCCATACTCCTGTCACGCAGTACAAACGTCCGCTGAACACCGTCTGTTCCCGCTGAAACAACCGGTTTTTCAATACCGATGAGCCAATCAGCCGCAGCGGTTTTTTTCCCCCGGCAGCGTATTTCACCGCCGACTTCAATCATATAATTTTTGTAACCTTTGCCGTCAAGATACTCCGCAACTTTGTCAACACCATAACCTTTGGCAATCGCCGACAAATCAATCGTTAAATCCGCCTGCGATTTTTTCAAAGCAAAAGATGCGGCTGGAATAACCTGTGTCTCTTTGTGAACAGATAATTTTTGATAACCAATGCGTTCTTTGATTTTTGCCGATTCGGCAGCGAGAATGTGCAGCGGCTTGTTGACCGTTTTCGGACCAAAGCCCCAAAGGTCAACGAGCGGTGCAACGGTAATGTCAAATGCCCCGTTCGTTTGCCGGGACACTTCGAGTGCCGCTTGAACGGCTTCGGCTGTCTCCTGCGACACGGGAAAACTGATACCGCTCTGCCGGAACGCATTAAAGCGGCAAACTTCAGAGTCCGGCTTGTACGTTGACATCTTCGCATCAATGCCGCCGAGAATTTCCGCTATCGCCTTATCCAATTCCGCCGGTTCTTTGAACGTGTCGGCAATTTTCACGCTATAAGTTGTCCCCATCGTTTTGCCGCTGAACGTTTTATACATCATTTTATAGCCTCAATCGGGTTATATCCTCAATCGGGCAAAAACTTTTTTACGGTCCCAGACACGGAAATTTTGCGACAGATACGACTGGCAAGCCGGAACGTTCTTTTCGTCCGCCGAAGTTAATAACAATGCCTTGTTCCAGCGTGCGGCAAGCGACTTGGCATAACGCACTATTTCTTTCGCATAACCCTTGCCCCGCTCCGCGTCCAGCAAACCCATATACGTCAATTCAAACTGTTCCGGCGAAGAATCTGTCAGCAGCAGAACGCCGATGTCTCTGCCTTCCGACTGCACAAAAAACCACAGTTCCTCCCGAAATAATGCACCGGCTTTATAGCCCTGCAACACACTTTCGACCGGCGCAATCGACATTAGTTTCGGAAAATCTAACGAATGTGTATATGTTGCTTTAACGAGCGTTGTCAAACGCTGCATTTTTTCTTCCGGCGGCACATCCGTTATTTCCGCCAGGGGTATAAACCGCAGCCGCTGCGGTTCATAAGCGGCATCGTTCGGCGATAATTCGGCGGCAAGATACAGCAAATCCGAAAGAAACTCAAAATGTCCGTATTCTACAAGTGTTTTTTCGTCGAACGGCTGATTTTTATCGGCAAGGGCAACGGCGGCGTAAGCGTTTACATGCCGGCAATACTTTTCGAGGACATCGTAAAACGGTTCGGCGGAGTATCCCGGCGGCATTGACGGCACCCAGAGCATTACCGAGCCGTCGGGACGGCGTTGGGCGTACATTGCTGAAACGAGTGTTTCACCGTTTTTTGCCGTCCACAGTCCGTCAAGTTGCAGATTACCGGCATCGTGCATTTGCAGCAGCGAATCAACCCGCGCCGCCTGCTCCGCCGCCGGCAAGTGCCGGAACGCCGTAAGCAAAACCGCTTCTAACTCGGACTCTGACGGATGGACGATAAGCAACACACTAATTATCAACATTCATTATTCATTTTCAAGTCCCGGATTTGCCGATACAAGTTATAGCATTGTATCATCATTACGTCTAAAATGTTTTTATTGCCGCTGCGGAGGAGACAAAGAAGAGTTTCAGCATATTCCGCCGCCCCAAAGGGGTTATGTGCGGCTCAACAAACGCCCTTCGGACTTGCTAATATGATTGACCCAACACCCGTAATGCGGTTCACCTATCCGCTCCCCTGCGGTGCTATTTTGCGTGATAATGGTGTCCAGTTCGTTGTCGTCAGCCGTTCTGCGACCTCAATGAAACTCCTGCTCTATAAAAACGTCAACGATGTAGAGCCGTCCGAAATTATCCAGTTTAACAGGGAAGAAAACCGCTGGGGAAACGTCTGGTCGCTGTTCGTCGGCGGTCTCAAAGCCAAGCAACTCTATCACATTCAGGCAGACGGTCCTTTTGAACCTGAAAAAGGCTTCCGCTTCGACGGCAGAGCAAGACTTATCGACCCATACGCCAAAGCCCTCGCCGGTATGTTTCAGGAATCTCCCGACGGTATTATTCGTCCGCCGAAATGCGTCGTCATTGACGACGATGATTTCGACTGGCGCGGCGACAAACACCTTCGCCACGACTTTTCCAAGTCAATTATTTACGAACTGCACGTCAAGGGTTTCACCGCATCACCAACAAGCAGCACCAAATACTCCGGCACATATCTCGGCTTGATTGAACGGATTCCGTATTTGCAGGAACTCGGTATAACCGCCGTCGAATTGATGCCGATACACGAATTTCCTATTCTCGGAACGGACGGCAAAGCACCGCGTACAAAAAATTACTGGGGCTACGACTCGATGGCATTCTTCTCGCCGCATCGGGGTTATACTTACGGAAAAGAACCCGGCTCGCAAGTCCGTGAATTCAAGGAGATGGTACGCTCCTTTCACCAAGCCGGAATTGAAGTGATTCTCGATGTCGTCTTCAATCACACCTGCGAAGGCAACGAATACGGACCGACTTTGAGTTTCAAGGGCTTGGATAACCCGATTTATTATATGCTCGAACACGGGCAGTATTACAAAAATTACAGCGGCTGCGGCAACACAGTTAACGGTAATCATCCGATTGTCCGCGAGATGATTTTTAACTGCCTGCGTTATTGGGTGCATAATTACCACATTGACGGTTTCCGCTTCGATTTGGCTTCGATATTGAGCCGCGACCAGAGCGGTAATCTGCAAGCGAATCCGCCGCTTATCGAACAGATTTCCGAAGACCCGTTGTTAGCGGATACGAAAATTATCGCCGAGGCTTGGGATGCGGCAGGAGCGTATCAGGTCGGTTCTTTCGGCGCATTCGGTATCGGTTCGCAGCGTTGGGCGGAATGGAACGGCAAGTACCGCGACGACATCCGCCGGTTCTGGCGGGGCGACCAAAGTATGACCGGTGCGCTGGCGACGCGGCTTTCAGGAAGCAGTGATTTGTACTCGCACAGCGGCAGAGACCCGCAAAATAGTATCAATTTTATTACGGCACACGACGGTTTTACGATGAACGATTTGGTGTCGTACAATTATAAACACAACGACGAGAACAACGAGGGCAACCGCGACGGCGAGAACAATAATTGCAGTTGCAATTACGGCTTCGAGGGACCGGCACTGAATCGGGACATTGAGGAGACCCGCAACCGTCAGGTGAAGAATATGTTAGCGACGCTGCTGTTGAGTCAAGGAGTTCCGATGATTTCGGCGGGCGATGAAGTCCGGCGGACGCAGCGGGGCAACAACAATGCGTACTGTCAGGATAATAAAATATCCTGGTTCGATTGGGAACAGGTGAAGAAGCACAGCGGCGTTTTGCGTTTTACGAAGTCGCTGATTCGTTTCCGGCGGCAGGAGGCGACAATTCGCCAGCCGCATTTTTTGACGGGGCAGCCGCGTTATCCGGGAGCGTTGCCGGACATTAGTTGGTACGGAGCGATGGGCGGCGGAGTGCCTTGGAATCAGGGCTTGGAGCGGAGTTTGACGTGTCTGTTATCGGCAGTGCCGCCGACAGTGGAGTATGAGGGGTCGCTGCATCATATATTGATAATGTTTCACGGCGGATGGGAGCCGAAAGAGTTTTATTTTCCGGCGGTATGTCAGAATTTCACGTGGCGTTTGTTTGCGGATACGGCGGAGGCATCGCCGAACGACATTTATCCTGATTTACAGGGACCAAAACCGAATCTTTATGCGCCGCTCAAGTTCGTCCCGCACTCCTTGCGGGTGTATCTGGCAGAAGCAAAATAGCGCAAACAGCGGACTAAAACTCTACCAAACGGCTGCCGTCTGTGATATACTGACGGCTGTATGCCCATTTAACGCTATAAGGAGAATTTTCAATGCAAAAACATTCGTTCCTGTGCTTCGCCGCCGCCGCACTGTTTGTGTCCGCCGCAACACTGTATTCGGTCTCTGCCGAGCCGCTGACCAAACCGGTAAAAGCAATCGTCCTGCCGGAAGGACAGTTGCATCCCGACGGAATGACCGTCAATCCGTCAACCGGCGACATTGTCCTTGCGGTGCCGAAAGTCGGCGATAAAGGAAATGCCTGGCTTCTCAAAATCGGCAAAGACGATAGCGTGTCGAATTATTTTGAATTGCCGGCACATCCCGAAACCGGCAGAGTGACTCCGCTCGGCGTTGCCTTCGGTCCCGATGGTCATCTGTACATTGCCGACAGCCAATGTCTGGGCGGTAATCCTAATCACAAATCAAGAGTGCTTCGGGTCGTTCACGAAAACGGCAAACCGCTGCGCAGCGAAGTTCTTGTAACAGGAATGACTCAAGCGAACGGATTGGAAATTTTCGGTAACAAAATTTACGTTGCCGAAACGCAGATTGACCCGTCGATTGTTGAAACCCCGTTTACGAGCGGTGTGTTCTGTTTTGATATTGCCGAATTCAGTTATGCTGCCCCGCGGAGGCTTTTGCGAAACAACGCTGCGGCAAACGCCAAGACGCTGCACGTGCTGCCTTATGCAAAAGACCCGCATTTTATTTTCAGTTTCCAAACGTCAGATGCAGACCGCAAAGGCGAATGGAAAGTCGGAGCAAACGGTGTCGGTTTGTCGAAAGACGGCACGTTGTACGTTGCGAATTTCGGCGATAAAAAAATTATTGAAGTCAAATTAGCGCGGGACGGCAAGACGGTGAAGTCGCAGCGGGATGTCAACGACGGTAAAGGACCGAACGAAAGCGTGGACGGTCTGAAGGTTTGTCCGAAGGGGTACATTTTCTTTGCTGATTACGTCGGTAATGCCGTTTGCGTAATGAATCCGGCGAACGGCAAGACGGCGGTGGTCGCAAAGAATCCCCCGAATCCTGATGAGGCGGCAAAAAAGACGGGAGCCTTTGACCGCTGTTCAGAAGTTTGTTTGCGGGACGGCAAATTATACGTCTCCAACATTGACCTCGTTGACTTAAGTAAGCCGCACACGGTCAGCGTTATTGACCTGAAAGGCATTAACTTCGATGAAATCTTGAAGTGATTGGTTGTCAAAAAAGCGGCACCAAAAACACGGCGGGAGTCTTATCTCCTGCCGTGTTGGCACTGAAAAATGTTTTTCGTCCCGTTAGGAGCCAAAATGCCGAAAACACGAACTTTTTCCGGCAATGAGCGGCAGGGTTTTGATTTTGCCCGTTATGCCTACTTCGGCGGAGTGAGCGGTGTCAACATCAGCCTATCCTCCGGCAAAAGCCAAATGTTGTCCCCAAAACCAGAACGGGATTCCAGGACATTCGACCATTTTATCTCCCGTTTGACCGGTTTTCCGCCGTCCAATGCCGGACGAATATGCTCTATGTGAAATTGGCTGCCCGATGCATCGGTTCGTATCAAGCCCAATTCTCTTTTCATTAGCGAAAAGGCTTCCATTACGGTAGCATTTCCAGACCAAGGTACGCTTTTGATATGTTCCCCGCTTTCAATATCATACAGGACAATGTAATACT
>JAITQJ010000363.1 GCA_031288955.1 Planctomycetaceae bacterium
AACGAAACGTTAACGTCTGCATTGTACACAGTTTGGCAGAATTGTCAAGAGGACTCTGGTCTTCGGCGCAGATAGATGCGTTCAAATTGCCGGTCATAAATTGTTCCGGTATTTTTTGCACTGCCTTGTGCAAAATAGTGGACAGATTGCCGCCGTTTTTTTAGACCGGTCATTGCCGGATAACAGATTTTATTTACCGGGGCATTGCAAGAAATTCGCCGACCGTGGCTGGATTTTCAGTATTTTTCCTGACACTCTTCTCGTCCTTATTGAACTTCGGAAACGAAAAAGCATTCGCCGCCGGCTTCGTGCTTTGAGACGAACAACCGCCAATGCCCAACACCGGACATATTAACGATGCTGCCAGAGCGATTGTCAATAAACGTTTCATTTTTAGAAAAATACCGTTATCCTAGACGTAATTATCGGCTTTATTGATACAAAACTTTAACCTGTACCGCTGCCCTCAAAAGACTATAAGGAGACAAAAAACTATTATGACCGCTTTCATTCTCGATGCTCACGGATTGCTTTATCAGCAATTTCACGCCTTACCGCTGATGAACAGTCCGCTCGGCGAACCCGTCAATGCCGTCTTCGGATTCTCCAAAGACCTCTTTGCTGTCATCAAACGAAATCGTCCCGACGTTTTGTTGTGTGCCTTCGATTTACCCGAAAAAACTTTCCGCTCCGATATTTACAGCGGATATAAGGCAAATCGTTCTGCGATGCCCGAAGAATTAAGACCGCAAATCGAATCCGCCAAAGAAATTATCCGCGCCTTCGACATTCCGCTGCTCGCCGCCGCCGGTTTTGAAGCCGACGATATTTTAGCAACCGCTGCCGCTCAATGTACCCAACGGGGCGAAAAATGCGTTATTGTAACAAGCGATAAAGATTGCCGGCAACTTATCAGCAGCAGCGTCTCACTCTATCAACTCCGCAAACACGTCTTTTACGGGCAAGCGGAATTAGCAGCGGATTGGGGAATTACTCCCGACAAGGTTATCGACTTTCAATCGCTCGTCGGCGATGCAACCGACAATGTACCGGGCGTTCCCCATATCGGTCCGAAAACTGCTGCGGAACTGTTAAAACAATTCGGCTCGCTTGAAGGTATTTACGAAAACCTGAACAAAATCGGCGGAAAGAAGCAGGAATATCTGGCAAACGGCAAAGACTCCGCTTTTTTAAGCCGCCGGCTCGTTACACTCCGAACGGATGTGCCGCTGAACATTGATTGGAATTCCTATACCGGTTTCGATACAGAAAAATTGCGTCCGCTCTTTCAACGTTTCGGCTTTGCGTCGCTTTTGGAGCAATTACCGCTTATCCGTTATCAGTCTTCGGCGGTTCGCGTTCAGAACCCGAACAAGCAGCCGCTGTCACTTGATAACTGCATCCTCGTTGATACTCCGAAAAAATTTGAATCATTTTACAGCGAATTATTGAAACAAAAAGTCTTTTCGTTTGATACTGAAACGGTACCGATGGACAACCGATTTGAAGCAACGATGCCCCGTTACACGCTGCCGGCGGGAATGTCGTTTGCCTGGAACGAAACCGAAGCGTTTTATTTGCCGTTTCGCGGACCGCTCGGTTCGGCTCTTTTGGACTTGCCGGATGTGTTGGAAAAATTGCGTCCCGTCTTTGAAAATCCGAACGTGGCTAAAGTCGGGCAAAACCTGAAATATGATGTCATCGTTCTCCGTAATGCCGCTAAAAATGCCGGTACAGCGGAAATTCGTCTTCAGGGGCTTGCATTTGATACGATGCTTGCCGATTATCTGCTGCGTCCTGAAATGCCGCATAATCTGGATGATATGGCAGAGTATTACATCGGACACAAGACGATTAAAATCAGCGAGTTAATCGGTTCAGGAAAAAAACAAAAACAGATGGACGATATAATGACCGACATCGTTGCTGTTTATGCCGGTGAAGATGCGCTCGTTGCCTGGAAAATATATCTGATTTTGAAAGAACGCATTGATGCTGACAAAACGCTGAGCGAACTTTATTACCACATTGAGTTGCCGCTGGCGGGGATTTTGGCGGATATGGAGTTCACGGGCATCTGTGTTGATTCGGACATTCTAAAAAAACTGGGCATCCGTTTTGCGGAAAAGGAAACGGCAATCGAAGAAGAAATTTACGCTTTGGCGGGACATCCGTTTAATACCGATTCGCCGAAACAAACGGCAGCGGTGCTGTTCGATGAACTCGCTTTGCCGATAATGAAAAAATCTAAAACGGGACCGAGTACCGACAGCGAAGTCCTCGAAGAGTTGGCAATACTTCATCCGCTGCCGGCAAAGATGCTTGAATACCGGCAACTGGCGAAACTGAAAGGCACATATATTGATGCGCTGCCGAAGTTGATTCATCCGTTGACCGGACGGATTCATTGTTCGTTCAATCAAGCGGCGACGGCAACGGGACGTTTGAGTTCCAGCAGCCCGAATTTGCAGAACATTCCTGTTCGTATGCCGGAGGGCAAAGAAATCCGCAGTGCTTTTGTGCCGGATAAAGGTTATGATTATCTTTTGTCGTGCGATTATTCTCAAATAGAATTGCGGGTCTTGGCACATTTTTCCGGCGATGAGCGTCTCGGCGAAGCGTTCCGCAACGGTGAAGATGTTCACACACGGGTTGCCGCAGAGGTTTTTAACGTTGCAGCGGAAAATGTCGATAAGTCAATGCGGCGAACGGCAAAGGCGGTCAACTTCGGCGTGATTTATGGTCAAACGGCGTTCGGGTTAGCGAAGCAGTTGGGCATTGACCGCAAAGAGGCGCAGCGGTTCATTGACGGTTATTTTGAGAGGTATTCGAGTGTCCGCCGATATATCGATTCGGTGTTAGAGGAATGTTCGCAGCGGGGTTATGTGGAGACGCTGTTTGGACATCGGCGTTATTTCCGTTCAGGAACGGTACGCTATGAACGGAAGGCGGATTTGAATCAGGCGGAACGAATGGCGATTAACACCGTGATTCAGGGAACGGCAGCAGATTTAATAAAACAAGCAATGGTGCGGTTGGCGGCATCGAAAGAGACAGAGGCTGTAACTTCTGCCGAATCCGCCCCGCCGTCATTCAATTTGCTGCTGCAAATACACGATGAATTGGTATTTGAAGTAACAAAGGAAGCGGCGGAATCGTTACAGCAATTAGTTGTTCAAACGATGTTATTAGACCAACCGCTGCGTGTTCCGTTATCGGTCGATGCCGAACTGACGAAACGGTTAGGGTAAAGTTCTCCGCTTTTTTCGTGCCGGTATGAGCAGTGCCGAGACAATCAATTCGGCAATGATGGACACGAGACGCTGAACACCGGCGGCGGTGATTGCCAATGCCGTTGCGGCTGCCGGTTCCGAAATATCCGGCAAAGTTGCAAAATAGGCTGTCAGTATCTGTACCAGCATAAACTCCCTGGTGCCTAAACCGCCCGGCACCATCGAGATAAAACCGAATACCATCGCAAACGCTGCCGCCGCCGTAAATTGGGGATATTCCGAAAACGGCACGGAAATACCGATGCCGTGAATCACCGCCCAAAGACTCAATCCCAGCATTAGCCAAAGCGGTATCATCAGGAGATAGCCCGTCAAAAGAGTCATGAACGTTAAACGCAGAGACTCGCTGTGCGTTTTCGGCAAAACTTTTTTTGCTATCAGACGAAACACCGGCGGCAATACGGGTAAAGCGGCAAGCAACATAATTGCGGCAGACAGCAGCAGCGGCAGCCCATAGCCGTAAGGAGTAGGAGTATTGCGGAGCAGAACCGCTGCGTACAGAGCGGCGAGAAAAGCACCGGCCGACATCATCGTCAGCGTTTCGAGAAACACCGCAGCGGCAGCGGCAGCGGGCTGTGTTTTCGCTGAATCGAGCAAACCGGCACGGATAATCACCGGCAACGCCTTTCCCGGCACATATTTGCCCAGATGCCCGATGTAATAAGCGCGGAACGATTCATACAAGCCCGGCGATTGACCGAATGAACGCATTGCGTACCGCCAAAACACCGCAGATGGAACAAATGCGGCGATATAAAAAACGCCTGCCAGTGTTAGCCAAAGATAATTTGCCTGCCAATCGGTCTGATGAATTTTGCCCCAGGATTTATGCAGTTCCCAAGCGAGATAAGCGGAAACAGCCAGAACGATAACAATTTTCGCAATCAAAATCAGCCGCTTTATTATCATTTATCTTCAGGGTCGAGTAACTTTGACCCGTCGGCGGCGATGCCGACTTCAAAGACGCGGAACAATCGCATCATTTGCAGCATATCGCCGTCGGCAAACAACGACTGCCCCGCAAATTCGTTGCCGAGATGCGCAAACATCAATTCGCCTTCCGCAAATAATACTCCGCGCCGATATGCCCAAACCGTTGCAACGCCGCCGGCTTCGCGGAATGTTTCCAGACGAACTTCGTAATCCAGCACGTCGCCGGGACGAATGTC
>JAITQJ010000370.1 GCA_031288955.1 Planctomycetaceae bacterium
TCGGGATTTCTCTATGCAGCGGACACGCCGAAGTCGCTGACAATTATGCTCGACGGCTGCCGCGGCGATGTGCTTTTAATGGGCAAAATGCCGACATTCGATTCGCTCCGCAACGGTACTTGGGCAGAAAACTATCACGGTGCGTGGTCGCTGACAGCACATACTATTAAAGACGCAGGGACGGCAAGTGCCGCTAATCATACCGCTATCGCAACAGGTGTAACAACAGCAAAAACGAACGTGCCGGGAAACGACCAGTTTCCCAATTATCACAAAACCGATGCAAGTAAAAAATATCCAACGTTTTTGACCCGAATCAAAACGCAGTTTCCCAAAAAAAAGACCGCCTTTCTGGTACAGTGGCAGCCGGACGTAAATCTTGTTACAGGAAATAATATCAGCGATTTGTTTTTGAATATGAGCGATGAATTGCTCGCGGAAAAAGCCGTACAAGTTATCAAGGGAACCTACTCGGATGACCGGTGGGCGAAGGGGACTGACCCTGATGCCGTTCTTTGGTACATTGACGAACCCGACCACATCGGACACACCGGCGGCTATTCTCTGCCCGGCACGAAGCATAGTCATTACGTCAAGTGCTTGGAGACGATTGATGGCTGGGTTGCAGCCGCTTTGGAGGCGATAAAGAAGCGTCCGAATTTTGCAAACGAAAACTGGCAGATAATCGTTACGTCCGACCACGGCGGCTGGGTGAGCAGTCACGGGGCGATGAGTGCCGAATGTTACACGATACCGTTTATCGTTTCAAGCAAGACCGTCAAACAAGGCGAATTAAAAGGGCAGCCGTGCGATGCCGACACCGCTCCAACGGTGTTAGACCATTTCGGCTTTGATGTGAACGCTCTGAAAAAAGAAGGAGTGATTGACGGCAGCGTTCGGGGAAAAGATAACGTTATTCCTGTTACACAAAAGAATACCGATATTCCCAAAGACGCTGCATTACTTCAAATCCGCGGCGGGCAGACAAATCTTTCTTTCCCCGCTCTGATGCTGAATCAATCCTTTTCGTTTGCCTTTCAGGTCTTTCTTACCGAACCGCAGGAAACGAATTTAATCACGTTCGGCAGCGGTGTCCGTCTTTTTACCAAGCCGGAAGGTCAGGGAAATATCATCGGTCTGCGTTTGAAAGATGATAAGAATACGGAAATTGAATTGAAACAAATCTATCTCCCGCCCAACGAAATATGCTTTGTTGCGGCAACAATCGACCGCGGCGGCAATGCGGTTTTATATGCTGCCGGTGCGGACGGTCAGTTATTCTTTTGTTCGCAGAGTTTGATAGACGAAAATCTCGGCAAGAGTTTCGGACAACTCACCGGAAAAATCGACACCAATCCTGTTGGTATCGCGGCTAATTCGGTCAAGAGTGTTCTGCTCTGGGAGCGGGCTTTGCGGGTCGAAGAGGTACAAAAAGCGGTGATACACCAAGCGGAGATTCAAAAAGCGGCTCTTGCTGCCGAACCTTGGACTTGGTTCACTGCTGACCGCGAACACGACATTCGCAGCGGTACGGCTGCCGGTGTTCCTAATCAGATTAAAAACAATTTTGCGGGGAAATGTCAGCCCGGTGAATTTTACACGTTTCAAATCGGATTGTATTCGAGAAATGAAACCTTTGAAAACGTGCAGATGACGTTCTCCGACCTGACCGGTGATAATAATGCCAAAATTGCGTCCGATGCGCTGCACTGTTTCAACCTCGGCGGCATCAGTAAAGACGGACAGGCATTTACCAAACGTGTTGATATTCCGCAGGGCTTGGCGCAGGCGTTTTGGATTGGTGTCGATGTTGCCGAAAACTGTCCTGCCGGTACATACAGCGGAACGGTGAGCGTCAAAGCCGGCAATATACCGGAGACGAAAATTGCCGTTAAATTAACCGTTTCCGGCGAACCGATAGCGAATCACGGCGATGACGAGGGCTGGCGCAAAACCCGGCTGCGCTGGCTCGACAGCACCATCGGCACTGCCGATGTACCGACCGCTCCTTATACCGCTATCGGCGGCAAAGGTATTCAGCCCCTTCCCAATGGCGGGGCAACCGTTGACGCTATCGGTTTCGATGTTCTCGGCAGAACGTTGGAAATTACTGACAGCGGGCTGCCGAAGCAAATCATCACCCATTTTGACCAGAGCAATCAGTTGGACAAAAATGCCGCCAACAAGATTTTAAGCGGTGAAGTTAAGTTCGTCATCGAAACGGACAAGGGCATTGAAAAACTTGACCGCAACAATTTTTCGTTAAAGCAACCCTCTGCTGGTATGCTTTGGACGGCAGAATACGGGAACGACAACTTTGATGTCCGCTATCAGGGTTCGCTGGACTTCGACGGCTTCACGGAATACAAACTGACGGTTACCGCCAAGAAGAACGTTACCGTCAAGGATATACGTCTCGAAATACCGTATTCGCAGTACGCTTCCAAGTACCTTATGGGTTTGGGATGCAAAGGCGGATTGCTGCCGGCGTTGCCGTTCGATTGGCACTGGGACGTGAACAAACATCAGGATAAACTTTGGCTCGGCAATGTGAATGCGGGCTTGAACATCAAATTGAAGGACGAAAATTATGTCCGTCCGCTTGTCAACGTTTATTACAATCTCGGCAAACTGAAAGTTCCCGACTCTTGGGGCAACGGCGGCAAGGGCGGAGTTTCAGTTACAAAAAACGATGATGCTTCGATACTGGTGAAAGCATACAGCGGCGAACGTTCACTGGAACAGGGCAAGACGCTGCACTTCGATTTCGATGCGCTGATAACGCCGGTAAAGCCCTGCGATTTGGCACGGCTGCCGCAGGAGCGGTTCTATCATCCAAGCGGTACAGGGGGCAGTGTTGCCGCCGCAAAAAAGATTGGAGCAAAGTATATCAATGTGCATCAAGGAACAGAGGGGTATCCGTTTATCAATTATCCGTATTCGGATAACTCGCTGCCGTACTTGAAACCGCTCATTGAACAGGCGCACGGTGAAAATTTGGGGGTCAGGCTATATTACACGACACGGGAATTGACGGTGAATCTTCCTGAACTTTGGGCGTTGAAGAGTTTAGGCGGCGAAGTGATTTTCGACGGACCCGGTAAAGATGTGCGGACACTGCTTCATCCGAGGGGACCGCATACGTGGCTTAACGAAAATCTCGTTGACCATTTTATTCCAGCGTGGCAAAGCCGGATTAGCAGTAAATACGGGACGGAACTTGATTTGTCCATTATCACCACGCCGGATTCACGTTGGAACAATTATTATCTCGGCGGTTTGGACTGGATGGTGCGCAATCTTGGTATTGACGGGGTTTATATTGATGACTCTGCACTTGACCGCAAGACATTACAGCGGGCGCGGCGGATTCTCGACCAGGACGGCAAGCGGCGGCTCATCGACATTCATTCGTGGAACCATATGAACGGTTACGCCGGACACGCCAATTCGCTTCAACTATATCTGGAACTGCTGCCGTATGTTGACCGGCTCTGGCTGGGTGAAGGCTTCGGGGCGCATAACACGCTTGATTTTTGGATGGTCGAAATGTCGGGAATTCCGTTCGGCTTGATGAGTGAGATGCTGGATTCCCGAAATCAGTTTCGGGGAATGGTCTATGGAATGTTACCGCGTCCGCCGTGGAGCGGCGACCCGACCGGACTGTGGCAACTTTGGGATTCATTCGGAATGAAAGACGCAAAAATGCTCGGTTATTGGGACGAACGTTGTCCGGTCAAAACAAGCGATGCGGATGTGCCGGTAACGGTTTATGTCAACGGCGGCAAAGCGTTGGTTGCGATAGCGAACTGGACGGATATGCCGAAGTCGCTAACGCTGACGATAGACGAAAAGTTGTTAGGTTTTACGCCGAAGAAAGCGTCATTACCGCAGATAGAGCGTCAGCAATGGGGCGGCGATAATTTTCGTTTGAGCAGCAAATTTGAAATCCTCGGACGCAGCGGTATGATTCTTCTGCTGGAATCATGCCATTTGTTGATTTTTGGTGATGGAGAACATCAATACGACGGACCATTGGGATCAACGTTATCACCCAAGTCCGAAGCAAGTTCGGAGCTGGAAACGCATGGGGGAGTCGCCCATCCGGACCCGGCTG
>JAITQJ010000078.1 GCA_031288955.1 Planctomycetaceae bacterium
TTTATCGCTGTCGGTAGTTTTCAGTGGATGCCGGAAAAAATGACGTTGTCTCAAATTTTTAATCCGATGTTTTTTTCTGTCCCTAAAAAAGCATTGTTAGAGTTAAAGAAGACAGAAAACGAAGAGGAATATCTAATGAAAAAGGGACGCTTAATCTTCTATTTTCTACGGCGTTTTGCGGGTGCTAGTTGGAATTTGCTTATCGTTAGTTGTACGATTTGGCTGATAACGATGCCGCTGATACTGGAGCGGTTTCATCTTTTTACGCCGGTTGCTGTTGCCGTGAATCCGGCACTGTGTATTCCGCTGACGGCATCAATGTTTTTCGGTTTCATTGCGGCACTGTGCGGACAAATACCGCTTATCGGCAGTGTTTCCGGCGGTCTTGCCGATTTTTCCTTTTGGAGTTTGATTGGTACAGTTTCATTTTTTCAGCAACTCGGCGGACATTACTATCTGCCCGCTCCGCCGGTTTGGTGGAACCTGGTTTTTTACAGTGTTTTTTGTGTTTTCACTTTTTTACCGCTGCAGCGTCCGCGCCGGTTCGTGTTGTTTGGTCTCCTTGCTGTTTGGATTACCGTCGGCTTCACATCGGGCTATGTCCGCAATTATATCCGGCAAAGCGAAGACCGCCTGACGCTGGCGGTGTATGCGGTCGGACACGGCAACGGTATCCTGATAACAACCCCGCAAAACCGGCTGATTGTTTGTGATGCCGGCTGCATTGGGCAGGCGAAACACGCCGGAAATATACTAAGCCGGGCGGTTTGGCAGTTGGGAAAAACGCATATCGATACCATTATTGTTACACATTCCGACATCGACCATTTTAACGGCATTAACCGGCTGCTTGACCTGTTTTCGGTTGGAACGGTTTTAATTTCGCCGTACAGTGAACATCCGAATTCATCGCAGCAAGACCAGTCGGCTTGGCGGGAGTTGCGAAAGCGTTTGGACACTCTGCGGATTCCGGTACGTGTTATCGGCAGCGGCGATGATTTATCACGATACGGTTTGCCGCGGTCTCATATCCTGCATCCGCCGAAAACGGGTTTTGCGCAGCCGCATAAAACGAATGACTGTAGTATTGTGCTGCGTTTTGAGCATTGCGGTACGAGTGTAATGCTGACGGGCGATTTGGACGGCAGTGAACCGGCGGCATTTTTACGGACGCAGCCGCAGCATACGGATGCGGTATTGGTACCGCATCACGGAGGTAAATCGGGTCAGACGGCGTTACTGTTGGATTGGGCAACGCCGCAGAAGTTGTTAGTCAGTGCGGGTAGTATGACGTACCGCAAAGAAAAAATGGACGACTACCGCCGGCGGGGATTTTCTGTACATAATACATACGAGGGCGGTGCAGTTATCCTGAACATCACGAAAGACGGCTGGCAGTAACCGGCAGGCGTACCAAATTTTAATTGCCCTAAAATCCTCTGGCGGCTTTAATATCGTCGAAGTCCCGAAGATGGTACCCGATGCCGACATAATCTAACATTTTGCACAGCGACCGCAGGGCAACTCCCATACCGTCGGGTCCGCTGTATCCGCCGTATTGTCCGCCGCCTTTCAAATGCGGCTCCAAATCCAAAAACACGCCCGGTATGCCCCGGCTTTTCAACTTCTCCTCCAATGCCGGAAGCGTCGGTGCCAAATCCCGAAGGATACGTTCGTGACCGCTTTCCCCTTGGTCAGGCGGAACGAAATTTTTCATCTTGTCTTCTTCGACGTGGCCGCCTTTGTCCGTGCTGCGGGGATTGGCAAAATCTTTAATGTGCAGCCAGCCGAGACCTGGCTTCATTGCTTCGTATTGCTCGAAGACTTCCTGTGTCGAATAACCTTGCATCACGATATTGCCGCCGTCAAAAATCAGCAACACTGCCGGATGATTCACCTGACGGTAAATTTCGCTCAAAATGACACCTTCGTGACCGACGAGATTCGTTTCGACTTCCAAGCCGTATGTTAAATCGCTGCGGTGACAGACTTCCGCAATTTTACCGAGCCATTCAACAGACTGCCCAATGTGTTCTTTTGGACTCGTGCCTTTGGGATGATAGAACGAAAAGCCGCGGATTAGTTTCGTTTCTAAAGCGTGTGCCAGTTCGCAGGCGTGCTTAACTTCATCAAGATACTTGTTAATCGGCACGTATTGATTTGTTGTACCGTCATCAATATCTTTGAGTTTTGTTTTGCCGATAGGTGAACCGAGCGAAGAAACATTGAGACCGTATTCGTCTTGAAATTGCCGAATCCGCTGGATGTCTGATTTGGTCAACTTCATTACATTTTTTACACCTTCGCCGAGATTGACGAATCGGATACTGTAATATTGTAAACCGAGGGCGGCATAGACCGCAAACTGTTCGACAATCGTTTTATTGACGGTTGATTCGTCGGAAAAACCGGAGAGAAAAACACGGGGAGTCGGCTTCATTGGAGTTGTAATAACAAAGGATTTAACAATTATAGCAGTATTATCCGTACGGGACAAGCCCCAGTGCCGGATTAGATTGAGAACGGCAGAGTGTTTTCCGCATCAAAATTTTGTCTGTTTCATATTTTTCATATTTTTCATATTTTTCGTGGGTTAAAAATCCCCTTCCGGCACGCTGAAAATGGAGGGCTTACGGCAGACAATTCTTGGCTCTACGGCGAAACGAGTTATCAATCTTATCAACTCCAGAACAGTAACAGTCTTTACAACACCGAAACCGAATCCGTTTTAATCACATCCTGCATTGACGGCGCATATCAGGCAACACTGTATCAAACCTATTCCAGTCAGTTTGCCGTCAATGATTCCAGCAGTACAGACAATTGTTACAAAAACCGGCACATACAGCGAAACCCTTGCCGTTCAGTGGAATTACACTAATGCCGGCGGGACAATCACCGCCGTAACCGGCACCGGCAGCGGGACTTACGAAAGTCTTTGGCACTGCGAAACAACCGCCGATTACAGCCGCAACTTTTATAACTCAACCGTTACCGGCAGCGAAACGGTATCCTTTGACCGTTTGCGTAACGAAAAATGAAGCGTCAATTACGTTCTGATTAACGGCATCATTGCAGCAGAATCGTCGGGAACAATTACCGAAACGTATCAACAATCGCTGCAATATGCAGGCTGCGGTTCGGCTTTATAACAAAAACGGAATCCCTTATGCTCAATGAATTAAAGATTTGCTGGAGTCGGAAACCATTGGGGAGTTCTAAAATACCTGTATTAAAGGGTTACACGATGGAATCTTTTATTGAAATGACAAAAGAAATGCCGTTGTGTTACATTTGTGAACCTTCAATTACTAATCTGGCACTGTTTATTGACGGGTTTAATTGTGCCGCAAGCAGTAGGGATATTGAAGGCTGTTACATATCGCCGATGGGACGGTTTGACAAGCAGATTAAACAAAAATATCCGACAGCATTATCAATCTGTTGGGACGGTCTTCTTTTGCAGCGTGCTGACGGCAACGAAGCCGATGCGCTGAAACTTTTTTGGAGCGAATGGGACGAATTTCTGGCAGAAAATAAGACCGAAGAGGAACTCAACAAACAGTGGCAGGATTAAAATTATTGCTGTACAGGACAGTCCTGCGGCTGCGTCGTGATATACAAATGTTTTATACAAACGTCCGTTTCACGCGGCAAAAATGTTAAACGCCAAGCACCGGCGGATAGTTTTAACGGCTGCGGAAAACAGACCCAACGGTACTGGACACCGCTGCCAAGATGCCACGCCGTATTCCAACGCTCCATAAAAGACAACGGCTGCCTCTCCTCCGCCAACTGCATAAATACCGAGTCGTGTTCATTGTCCTTCGCCCAAACATAACACCAAAGATAGTACGTGTCTGCCCTGTCAACTTGCATTTTCCAATGAACCTGCTGACGAATCGGCATACAAGGCGGTGCCGAACAAGGCAGCGTGCTGACAGCCGAATCCGCCTGCCATATTGCTGTATCCGTTATCTTAACGGCTGGAGCGTTTCGTAACTCTTCGGCAAAGCGTTTCACAAACGGAATCTCTTCAAGTATCGGTCTGGCAAGTTCCCTGCCGTTAAGCGACAAAACCCCGACCGGCATCGGCACGTCCGCCGGCTCCGGCATATTCGTCCTCTCCGGCGAATGCTGTGATTCTATCCGCAGCGAAAAACGCAGCGGTTTATCGCCGTCTTCTTTGCGGTGCGGTACCGTCAAACGCAATGCCGATTCATCTGTTGTCAATACCGGCGGTTCTGCGGATTCGAGAATACGGATAATCACCGCTGCTTTATTGTAACGAAAAATAAAAGTGTCCTGTTCCGCTTGCACCGAATCCGTTTTACGAAGTACAAAGACAGATTGAACGCTTTCCGCTGTCTGCCGGATTTCCGGCGGATACGAAACGTCCGCAACCGTTTCAAACGTCCGCTGCGCAGCACTCCAGAGGGCATCAAGATGCAGTGCCTTCGGATGTCCTGCTTTACCCGCCGGTTCCTTTTTAATGCCGTACGGGTCGCTGCGTCCGTCGGCGATAAAATAACAGCGGGGGAGAAAGTGCCGATGTGTTAAATCTTCCGTTGTATCATCGTCCGGCAAATCAACGGTAAGCGGCATATCGTGACGCGAACCGTAACCTGTCCCTGCCGTTCCGAGAGCAATGTCCTCATACATCATCAACGCAGCACTTTGTTCCGCTTTGCTGCCCCAACGCCGCTGAACATAACGGGGATAAATCTGATTTAAGTCCGTGATAGATTTCGGCGGCTGATACACGGCACGAAAGGAATTAAGCATTGCCGCATATTTTGCCTGACGGTCAATCGGACCGAGACCGGCAAATGCCGCCAATCGCGTTGTATGCGCACTAACACCGATTTGGTACTGATACGTCCGGCTTTGCGCTCCGGCAAGACGCAGCCCTTTGCGGTACCAGTGTAACGAAAAATCTGTGTAAAGATAATCCAATGTCTTACGGATACACTGCTTGGTTTCTTCGTTTTGAATGTAACGCAAAGCAAGTTGCAGCGAATCAATGGCGACGGCA
>JAITQJ010000090.1 GCA_031288955.1 Planctomycetaceae bacterium
GACGGAAAGGTTATCTGCAACTGAATGTAATCAGACATTGTCTTTTTGAAAGGTAAGAATTCGTTCACTTACGTTGGTATTTTTGCCGGCATCTTTGTTCAGGAAGTTTGTAGAGGATATTAACTCTTCTGCCCTGCGGAAGGCGAACATAATCTCATCACCGGCAGGCTGGTGTTTCGCAAACTTTACAAAGTCCGCCGTTTGCAAAAATGACGATATTTTTTCCGTTTCACCGAAAAGCGGGTTCCTGGCGGTTTTATACAAAAATTCCTCCGTCGTTAACTCCGGCGTTCTCAAAGCGGTCTTTTGTTCGATGTACCAGCGGACGGTATCCGAAAGTTCAACGAAAAATTGCCGGACATCCGATTCGTGAAGCCGGCTTTCCCAAAGTTTTGATAATTTTTGTAACGCTAATTCTTGGAGTGTCAGCGGTACAATAGGAACTTCGTCCCGATTTTTACGTTTCCTTGATAATAGCAGAAGGAGTGCTGCAATCAGGAGAATAACCGCACCGGCAATGATTCCCATCAGATACGGATTGCGGACTTCAAAGGGTTTTATGTCAGTCGTGATGTTGTCGAGTGACGCATTTTCCTGCGAAACTGCCGACTGAATATCAATTTCACACTTCGGCACGGTGATTGTTTCGCCGCCGACTTTTACCGGTATTTCCCAAATCGGCGTTTTACCGGCTTTTAAGGGAATTGCCGTAATAATAAGTTGCCCGCCGGACGTTTGAATGTCCGTAATTTTCAACTCGCCGAGTTTTTCGCCGAACGCCGGAAACTCCGCCTTTGCCGGAGACGTTCCCTGTGTTGCCGACACGTCAAGAGTTAACGTAACCTTATCGGAAAGTCTTGGAACATCGGGCATAACGGACAACGTAACTGTCCGCTGTTTGTCCGGCGAATAAGCCTTTTCGAGAACCGCAGATGCAGAATCGGACAAGACAATGCCTGCTAAAAAGACAACAAAACACAGTGCGGGGAAAAAAGTTACAAAAAACAAACGTCCACACATCGGCTTTTGTCATTCCTTCCGTTAAGCAATATCATTACCCATTGCCAATCGGGGGCTTACACCCCCGCTCTTTGACTTCTATTATCCAAGTATGCGTTTTACAAGTATGCTTTACAAGTATGTTTTATGCTTTGCGTCCCCTGTTGCGGAAGTTCCTGAATCTGGCACCGCGTTCGCCGCCCAGCGAAGAGGCGATTTCTTTGGCGACCGATTCAAAGTACAGCACGCTTTCGGCAACCTGCGGCACGTTGTTGTGCCAAGCCGCCTCAAACTCAATGGAGAACGGAATGTGAACCTTTTGGGCGGCAACTTCCTTCAAAATCTCGGCAATCCCGACTTCTCCTTTTCCAAGCGGACAATCGGCATCGTACTTGCCCTCGCCGGTCTTTTTCAAGTCCTTGATATGGAAACTGACAACCCGTCCATTGAACTTTTTGAGCGACTCAAGCGGACACAGACCGCTGCGGAGCCAATGACCGGTGTCGCAGCACGCCCCGATGCGGGAACTTGCATCCTTCAGATGTTCCAGCACGGTATCGGGATTCCAGTAAATAGACGGCTTCGGATGATTATGAAGACCGACGCGAATTTTATACTCATCGGCAAGTTTGCTCACCTCGGCAAGTTTATCAAACGCCGGCTCAACATTGAGAACGGAAAGACCGAGAGCGGCGGCAAAGTCGAAATGCGCCTTGTCGGCAGGACAAACCCCCATTGCGTGGGGACTCGTGCCGGTCTCGGCGAGAAGGTCTTTGAAACGTTTCAAGGCATCTTTGTTCTCTGCCTTCAGCAGGTCTGGACCAACAGCAACGTTGATGTCCTTTGACAATTTCTGCCCGCTGTACAACTCGAAACCGCTTCCATTGCAGGCTTGAACCTTCTTGATGGCTTCGTCAAACGGAAACTTGTTGAACGAATAGATTTGGGGACCGATTTTCCAGCCGAGTTTAGCGGAAAACGGTGTGTTTTGCGAAGCGGCGTTTGCGGAAGAAACGAATTCTCCGGCGAAGGCGGCGACAGTACCGGCGGCGGTAACTTGCAGAAAATTACGGCGTGATAACATAGTGTTTCGTTGGTTAGCAGTTAGTTTACTTGTCGCGGTAAGTGATTCGTCCGCGGGTCATATCATAGGGACTGACTTCGACAGTCACGTGGTCTCCGGGGACAACGCGGATGCGGAATTTCCGCATCTTTCCGGCGAGACGGCACAAAACGATGTGTTCCATTTTGTCTAATTTGACACGGAACGCCCCGCGTACTTCTTCAATGACGGTACCGGGCAGTTCAATGGCTGAATCATCTTTGACATTATCGTCGGACATACAATCAATTACCTGACAGAATTAGCAGCCGCTCATTATAACACAAATTATAATAGACGCAATAAGGCAATCCCCCTTAATTGTCAAGAGTTTTTTGGGGAAACTCCGCAGCGTTGAAAAGGTTTCAGAAAAAACACTGTTTTCATTATGTCTCAAGTATCGCTGCGGCGATTGTCAGCGCAACGGCATTTTCAATGACAACACTGCCCGCCGGTACTGCACACACATCACTGCGTTCATAAAACGTCGGCACATTTTCCTTCGTCCGCAAATCAACCGAACCCAACGGCTTTTGCAGCGTCGGTATCGGCTTCATTGCACTGCGGATAATTATCGGCTGACCGTTTGACATTCCCCCTTCAATGCCGCCGGCATTGTTCGTCGGACGTGTAAAACCTTGACAAGAAGTTTCCGCCAACGCCGCATCATACTCAATCGGGTCGTGCATCTGCGAACCCGGTGTTGATGCTGCGGCAAAACCTAACCCGATTTCAACGCCTTTCTGCGCCTGTACCGACATCACCGCCTGCGCTAATTTTCCGTCAAGTTTTGCGTCCCATTGCATACACGAACCAAGCCCAATCGGTGCGCCGAAGACACGGACTTCGATAATTCCGCCGAGCGTATCACCGTCCGCCGCCGTCCGGTCAACTTCCGCTTTCAAACGTTCGTCGTGTTCTGGATGCAGCGTATAAAACACGCTTTGGCTGCGCCGTTGTAAAACCGCTGCATAATCCAGCAGCGTATCCTCCGGCACGTCGGTCAGAAAACCGCCGATGTTTTTGACAAAGCCGATAACAGAAATGCCGCGTGCTGCCAAATACTGTTTTGCCAATGCACCGGCAGCGACTCTGCCGGCGGTTTCCCGTGCGCTGGAACGTTCCAATATCGGACGTATCGGTTCACCATATTTGATACTGCCGGCTAAATCAGCGTGACCGGGACGCGGCTGAAAGACATCAGGAGCCTTATCGATGCGGAAATCCCTGTTCTTTATCCAAAGCGTTATCGGTGCGCCGCTCGATTGTCCCCGCCAAATACCGGTCAGTATTTCGACAGTGTCGGTTTCGAGTTTTTGTCTTCCGCCGCGTCCGTACCCGCCTTGCCTGCGCTGCAATTCGGCATTGATGCCGTCGATATTGATTGACACTCCGGCGGGAAAACCTTCAATCAAAGCGAGGATTCCCTGTCCGTGCGATTCACCGGCAGTTTTGTAATTCATCAGGTTAAAGGTTAATTCTCAATTTTTTTCACAACTCCAGCACCGGTGAAGTTTCGCGGCGGGAGGCTACGTACAACGGCAATTTACGTCCCAATATCTGACGATGCGTTTCCAATGCCAATTCCGGCGTGTTATTGTTGCCCGACAAATGTCCCAAACAAGCCCATCGCAATTTGCGTCCTGCGTCCCGCAGCAACTCCGCACATTCGCGATTCGACAAATGCCCCTTGCTGCCGCGTATCCGGTCCTGCAACGACTTGTCGTACGGTCCGTTTTTAAGCATCACCGGGTCATAATCGCTCTCTATCAAAATGCCGTCCAACGTCGTTATTGCTTCTTTCAGCGCACCAAATCGGCAGCCCAGGTCTGTCATAATACCGAGCCGCTTCTTCCCGTCATCTACAACGAAACAAACTCCTTCCGGCGCATCGTGCATCGTCGGTATCGTCTCAATCGTCAACGAACCAAACTGCAATGTTGCTTCGGGGCGGAAAAAATGCGGCGTTCCAATCTGTCCAACCTTCCGCATTGCCAAGATATGATGATACGTTCCTCCTGTCATCCAAAGCGGTCTGGCATATTTCCGCAAAAGCACACCGGCACCCTTGGTATGGTCGCAGTGTGAATGTGAAAGAATGACCGCCTCGATAGTGTTAATGTCAATGCCCAGTGCCGCAAGACGCTGTTCGGTTTGCGCCCCCGTCAAACCGGCATCAAAAAGCAGCCGGGTTTCGCCGGACTCCACAAAAAGACAATTACCGCTGCTTCCTGATTGCAGTGAAATAAAACGCATCGTTAATAATTGACAAGGAACGGATTAGAATGAATAATAAATAATGAATGGTGAATAATGAGCGGAAAACGGAAATCATAACGGATTAACATAGTACAGCATTTTTCATTATTCATTTTTCATTGCTGGTCATTCATTATTCATTCCAATCAGTCATTTGTCAATGAATCTCCCTTACGGCTCTGATTTTGTCGAGAACCTGACGAAAAACTATCCGACACCGTTTTACCTTTACGATGAAAGGACACTTCGGCAAAACGCCCGGTCTTTTAACGCCGCTTTCGTATGGAATACCGGTTTCAAAGAATACTTCGCTGTCAAAGCCAATCCAAATCCGGCACTGCTCAAGATTCTGCAAAGCGAAAACATCGGCGGCGATTGTTCGAGTTTAGCGGAACTGGTGATTTGCGAACGTATCGCTATGTCCGGCGAAAACATTATGTTCACGTCGAATGATACACCGGCAGCAGAATTTGCGAAAGCCGCCGTGTTAGGTGCAATTATTAATCTCGATGACATCACGCATATTGATTTTCTTGCGCAGAGTTTGCACGCTGCACTGCCGGAGTTGCTCTCGTTCCGCTGGAATCCGGGAGCATTGCGGAATGTCGAAAGCGTTATCGGCAATCCGATAGAGGCGAAGTACGGTTTAACGACCGAACAAATGTTTGAAGCGTACCGGATTGCCAAGCGGCGGGGCGTGAAACGTTTCGGACTTCATACGATGATTGCATCGAATATGCTTGATGAGTCGTTTTTCCGCTTTACGGCGAAGACGGTATTTGAACTTGTCAGAAAAATTGAACAGCAAGCGGACATCCGTATCGAGTTCGTGAACCTCGGCGGCGGTTTCGGCGTGGCATACAGACCGGAGGACAAACCGCTGGATATGCAAAAAGTCGGGGCAATGATTCAAGAGGAGTACGATAAGGCAGATATGCTGCCGCTGAAGATTTTTACGGAATCCGGCAGGCTGATTGCCGCTTCGGCAGGAACGTTGATAACGCGGGTAATTCACCGCAAGGACATTTACAAGCATTATGTTGGAGTTGATGCGTGTATGGCAAACTTAATGCGTCCGGGTATGTATGGTGCGTACCATCGTATTAGCGTCCTCGGCAAAGAGACAGATGTACCAACAAGAGCGGAGGGTGTTAGTCCCCCGATAGAAACCGTTGATATTGTTGGTTCGCTTTGTGAAAACTGCGACAAGTTTGCCGTTGACCGCCGGATGCCGAAGATAGATGTCGGCGATTTATTAGCGGTACACGATGCTGGTGCGCACGGTTATTCTATGGGTTTCCAATACAACGGTAAATTGCGCTGTGCGGAATTGCTGCTGCAAGAAGACGGAACAGTCCGTCAAATCCGCCGTGCCGAAAC
>JAITQJ010000094.1 GCA_031288955.1 Planctomycetaceae bacterium
CAAAAGCACTTTAATATCTGCACCGCTTTTTTATCGCTTAACCTACTGTAACGCATAGACTTATAGCATATCTATAAGTGAAATGCTTGTCTAGAGCCAAACGCAATAACACCGGTTCACTTTAACATTTTGCGCTGCCGGTACACTTGCATCTTTTTCTCTTTATGGGACAATCACCGCTGTACCTTACTGTCCTTATTATGCCGGAACCGATTCCTGTCCGCTATTTTGTATTCGATATTGAAAGCGTTGCCGACCCTGCACTCGTATCCAAAGTTCATTTTGAAAGCAAAGTACCTCCCGAAGAAGCCGTTGCCCAGTACCGTACCGAGTTATTAAGCGAAAGCAGCGGAAAATCCGATTTTATTCCGTACACGTTTCAAATTCCCGTCTCCGTTGTTATCGCCAAAGTGTCCGCCGATTTGTCGCTGCAAGGGCTTGCCGTTCTGGATGAACCGGAGTTCAGACCGCACGAAATTTGCCGCAAATTCTGGGCAGGCTGGAAATGCTACGGCAAGCCGATGCTCGTTTCCTTTAACGGACGCGGCTTTGATATTCCGCTTTTAGAATTGGCGGCGTTCCGTTACGGCATTTCGCTTGATGAGTGGTTTGCAATGAATGTAAAAACATATCAGCAACCGCGAAACCGCTACAATATCGATATGCACTTTGACTTGTATGATGTGTTGACCAATTACGGGGCAAGCCGTTTTACAGGCGGTTTGAATCTGGCGGCAAGTCTCATCGGTAAGCCGGGGAAGTTGGATACGAAAGGCGATATGGTGCAGGACAAATACAATGCCGGCAAGTTAAACGAAATTAACGATTATTGCCGCTGTGATGTGCTGGACACGTATTTTATTTTTTTGCGGACAAAGGTACTTATCGGCGAATTGAAACTCGACGAGGAACAGCAACTCGTGAAACAGGCAAAGCACTGGCTTGAAGAGCAATCGGAAGCGGTACCGGTGTACCGCAAGTACCTCGACAACTGGGGCGACTGGCGAAACCCCTGGGAAGCACTCTGACAAGAAAATGTTTCTTGATGCTCTTGATTTTTTCCGCACCGTAACCGCGTTCATCATCGGTAAAAATAACCAGCAAACCGATATGGCATACTAAACCTATAGTATTGCTATTGACTCTTTTTTGATAATGGCTATAATATGCTCAACGCCGGGAAAAAGTTGCAGCATTGCCGCTGCCGTCCTGACGGAGATATTCTCTAAAAAAAGGAGAAACTCAATGTTCATCGCACTGTCACCGCAACAAAATGCTGCAAAACTGACCTTTTTAGTGAGGAGAAGCCATAGAATCGGATTCACTCTCGTCGAACTTCTGGTCGTCATCGCTATCATCGGCATATTGGTTTCACTGCTCCTTCCGGCTATTCAGGCAGCCCGCGAAGCAGCAAGACGAATGCAATGCACAAACAACCTCAAACAGGTTGGACTGGCGGTTCACAATTTTCACGATGCCCAAAAAGGTGTCCCGCCGATTACGGTTTTTTCCTGCCGCGGCGGGCTTTTCGTTCTTCTCCTGCCCTATATGGAGCAACAGGCATTGTACGGCAAGATGAGTACCGACGGCGGATTTATGGATTTCAGCAAAACCGGCGGGCTTTCTGCCGACGAATGGTTTTATAGTTTAACTGCCGAAGTGCAGCAAAGTACAGTTGTCTCCACATTCTTTTGCCCTTCCCGCAGCAGGTCGCGGTACATCGCTCTGCCGGATACTTACGACCCATACAATCCGGGGATCAGTGTGGACAGAGGAATGGTTGGTCCTCGAACTGATTATGTTGCAGTTTGCTGCCTCCGCGGCAATTCGCAGTTAAAGGGCCTGCCGGTCGAGCTATCGTTGCTGCTAGGGGGACCGAATAGTTGTATTGGGGCGGGTTTTGCCACCACAAATGCACAGAGCACCACAGGCGGCGGCGCAGGCAGCGGTCACAAAGGACCTTTTCGTGTTTCTGTTCCTGCATATTACAATAACAGTGACGGTATGTACAAGAGTTATCTTTATGTCCGGAGTTGGACTTCCCGTGATGATATTTCGCGGTGGTCGGACGGCACATCCAATCAGATACTCGTCGGGGAAAAACATATTCCGGGTTGGGCAGTGGGCAAAGATAATCTTCCGGCACGTTCCTGGGACGGCGGCTGGTTAGGAACCGGCGACGGCTACGACGGCGTGGAGCCCGTATGTGAGGTTTTTAACATCGGACGATTTTTTCCAAATCCTGAATCGGGAAACCGCTCGTTCTCACGCGGACCAAGCGACCCTCTTATGCCGGCGGCTGTCTGGTTGGTACCGCCGGATTGGGGGACTAACGAGTGGAATCTTACGTATGGTGTCCCTGTTAATTGGAACATTGCGAGACTATACGGCACCGAGATGAGCAAGATGCACTTTGGGATCGAGTGTTTATGGGCTTTGGAGGCAAGAGCCAGTTTCGGAGGGATCCACCCCGGTACCTGCAATTTACTGTTCGGCGACGGTTCCGTTCATTCCTTTCCCAATACGGTCAACGGAACAATACCGTTC
>JAITQJ010000147.1 GCA_031288955.1 Planctomycetaceae bacterium
GATGCAGTGCCGGGCGGATGTAATGGGACGCATCAATCGGCGAATGAAAGGGGGCAGCGGAACAGCGTACGGAACAGCAATGATTGCGGCATTCGGCAGTATGTTTCATTCGTTTGAGCCGCTTGCTGATGCGATGCTTGCCGTTGAGGGAACGTTTTTTCCGAACCCGGATATGCACACCCGCTACAACGAGTTGTACAAAAGTTTTTGCGCTTTGATGGAAGAGCAAGGTTATATTAACTCCTCCGGTGTACACAACGCATCTGATGTACACAATCCCGCTTCGTAAAACCCCGCTTCGTAAAACCCCGCTTCGTAAAACATCCCGATTCTTTGAAAAGCCGGGACTAGCCAACACCGCACGCTTTTTTGACGCGGTTTAATACGGCGGCGGCTTTTTTGCTGGCGGTGGAAGCACCAAACGCTAACACATCCCTGACAATTTCCGGCTCTGCCGCTAACTTTTCCCGTCTTTCCCGTGCCTCGGCAAAATGCTTTTCTGCCAGTTCTGCCAAACCGCTTTTCACCACGCCGTAACCGAAACCGCCTTTGCGGTATGTTGCTTCTAATTCCTTAATTTGTTCATCAGAAGCGAAAAGTGAATACAATTCAAAGAGATGGTCGCCTGCCGGGTCTTTCGGTTCCTCCATCGGTCGGCTGTCTGTCTTGATGCTCATAATTTTTTTCTTCTGTACCTTTAGGTCTTCAAATACTTCAACGGAGTTATTGTAACTTTTTGACATTTTACCGCCGTCCAAGCCGGGAACCTTGGCGGTATCTTTCACCACGTAGGGTTTCGGCATCACGAAAACTTCACCGAACGAATGATTGAACGCACCGGCAATATCACGAGCAACCTCGATGTGCTGTATCTGGTCTTCGCCGACCGGCACGAGGTCGGAATCGTAGAGCAGAATATCGGCAGCCATCAGAACCGGATAGGCAAACAGACCGGCATCGGCAGTCAAGCCTTTTGCTTTTTTATCTTTGTAGGCGTGACAGCGTTCGAGGATTCCCATCGGGGTTGTGGTCATCAGTATCCAGCAAAGTTCGGACACTTCGGGAACATCGGACTGCACAAAAAGCGTTGCTCTGTCGGAGTCGAGACCGAGAGCCAGCAGGTCGAGGGCGGCGTTGAACGTGTTTTCTTCGAGAGTTTTTTTATCCCGAATCGTTGTCAGGGCGTGCAGATTGGCGATAAAGTAAAAAGCGGTGTCCCGTCCGTTTTGCAAGTCAATATACTGGCGGATGGCACCGAAATAGTTGCCCCAGTGAAAACGTCCAGTCGGCTGAATGCCGGATAAAATGCGGGTCATTGATTGAATACGCTGCGTAAAATGATTCCGCTGCATTATAACATCATTCGGGACAGATTGAAACGTGGGTGAAAAAAGTAGTCATCGAAGTATTGTCCTGATATAATGAGAAACGTTATTGTGAGCGGTTAGAAAAAATTATGGGTTTCATCGGCGATTTACGGATTTTGTATCATATGGCGGTTAGACCGGTTCGCGGCAAGAGTCACGCTGAACGGATGGACAACTTTTATAGCGGTCAAGCCGTTGATTATGATGATTTTCGCCGCCGCTTGCTGCGGGGCAGAGAAGAACTTTGGCAAAAAATGCTCGAAGGGGAAGCGTACCAGGATACCGTTTGGATCGATATGGGCGGAGGTACTGGTTCTAATCTGCATTTTTTCGGACCAGCCATTGAGCGTCTCAATAAAGTTTACGTTGTGGACTTGGCAGGTTCACTTTTGGAAATTGCTGACCGGCGGATTCACGACAACGGTTGGAAAAATGTGGCGACAGCGGAAGCCGATGCAACGAAATTTGTGCCGCAGGAATCCAGCGTTGATGCGGTTACGTTTTCGTATTCGTTGACAATGATACCGGATTGGTTTGCAGCAATCGACCACGCCTGGAATGTGTTAAAACCGGGGGGACGCATCGGCATCGTTGATTTTTACGTTTCCCGCAAGTATCCGCAACAGGGACACGTGAAGCACAGTTGGTTAAAGCGGTCTTTTTGGCCTCAATGGTTTGCGTGTGATAACGTATTTCCGTCGGCAGACCACGTGCCGTATTTGTACCGCAAGTTCGAGCCGGTCTTATTTGAAGAACACTTAACGCGTATTCCGTGGTTTCCCAATCCGCTCTTCAAAATGCCGTACTATATCTTTATCGGACGCAAACGTACCGATGTACCCCCCTGATATTGCCTTTTCCTCTGGTCGAAAAGGGTGTTTCTATCACTTGTCCCGTTTCTGCTTTGCTTGGGCGTGCGTGTTGCCCTCGTTAGCGAGCAGTAAAAAGGACTTCAGAGCCGCGAACGTAAGTTCGCGGTTGTCTGAATTTGTTCTCGTTTCATAGAAACGAGGGCTAAACTACTTCTTTACCTCGAACTCGGCATCAATAGCATCATCGTCGCCTTTGGCACCGGGATTCGCTCCCATCGCTTCGGCACTCTCCGCTCCTTTTTGAGACGCTTGAGCGGCAGCGGCGGCTTCATACATCGCCTTACTCATTGCGTGCGATGCCTGCTCTAACTGTTCCGCTGCCGATTTAATCGCCGATAAATCGTCCGTACCAATCGCCTCACGTGTCTTGCCGATTGCCGCATTGATTGCGTCCTTGTCCGTCTGATTCAGCGTCGCATCGTGTTCTTTGAGCAACTTTTCAAGTTGGAAACACATACTCTCCGCATTGTTCTTCGCCTCAACGAGTTCCCGCTTCTGCTTGTCCTCTTCGGCGTGCGCTTCGGCATCACGCTGCATCTTTTCAATTTCGTCTTTCGACAAGCCGGACGATTGCTCAATGCGCACCTTCGTCTCCTTCTTCGTTCCCAAATCACGTGCCGAAACGTTCAGAATACCGTTAGCATCCAAATCGAACGACACCTCGACTTGCGGAACACCGCGCGGAGCCGGCGGAATTCCTTCCAGATTAAACTGTCCGAGCAGCCGGTTATGGGCGGCAATTTCCCGCTCGCCCTGATAAACCTTTATCGTAACAGCCGTCTGATTATCATCGGCGGTACTGAAAACCTGTTTCTTTTCAGTCGGAATCGTTGTGTTCCGCTCCACGAGTTTCGTCATAATTCCGCCAAGCGTTTCAATGCCCAGCGACAGCGGCGTTACATCAAGGAGCAGCACGTCGCGGACTTCACCGCCCAACACCGCACCTTGAATAGCAGCACCAACCGCAACGACTTCATCGGGATTGACTCCCTTGTGCGGGTCTTTGTTGAAAATCGTCCGAACCATATCCTGCACCTTCGGGATGCGGGTCGAACCGCCGACGAGAACGACTTCGTCAATTTGCTGCGGCTGTAACTTTGCATCTTTCAACGCCTGCATTACAGGACCGCGGCAGCGTTCAACGAGATGGTCGGTCAACTGTTCAAACTTCGAGCGCGTCAGTTTCACCTGCAAGTGTTTAGGACCCGTCTGGTCTGCGGTAATAAACGGCAGATTGATGTCCGTCGATTGCGCCGCACTCAATTCACGCTTCGCCTTTTCGCAGGCTTCCTGCAACCGCTGTAAAGCCATTGCGTCTTTCCGCAAGTCGATACCTTGTTCCGATTTGAATTGTTCGGCAACAAAGTTGATAAGCACTTCGTCAAAATCATCGCCGCCGAGATGCGTATCGCCGTTGGTACTCAACACCTGAAACACGCCGTCGGCAACTTCGAGACAGGAAACGTCGAACGTTCCGCCGCCGAGGTCGAAGACCACGATTTTTTGAGTGACGTTCTTATCCAAACCGTAAGCGAGCGACGCTGCCGTCGGTTCGTTGATAATCCGGGCGACTTCAAGACCGGCAATCTGACCGGCATCTTTTGTTGCCTGCCGCTGGGCATCGTTAAAGTACGCCGGTACGGTGATGACTGCCTTGTTGACTTTATGTCCCAAATACGCCTCTGCCGACTCTTTGATTTTGCGCAGGGTCATTGCGGAAATTTCCGGCGGCGTATATTTTTTGTTGTCAATGTCAACTTTGACGTATTCATCAGAAGTTCCGGTAACTTTATAGGGAACCATTTTTTCTTCGGTCGCAACTTCGCCGTGCCGCCGTCCCATAAAGCGTTTAATGGAGGCAACGGTTCGTGTCGGATTGGTAACCGCCTGCCGCCGGGCAGGTTCGCCGACGAGATTTTCGCCGTTGTCGGTAAAAGCAACGACGCTGGGAGTCAAACGATTGCCTTCGGCGTTGGGAATGACTTTTACGTCCTTTCCTTCCATCACTGCGACGACGGAGTTGGTTGTTCCGAGGTCAATTCCGATAATTTTTTCACTTGCCATTTTTAATTCCTCTCTTTCTTTTGAACCTTTTTAGGTTCATAAGGATTAAAGAGCAACTGCCGTGCCAATAAAAAAAATGTGCGCAGGGTATTGTTTATCCGTAGTCTGCGAAAACAAAACAACCGCTTGCTCTGCCATTTTGGCAGGCGGTATTGTCCCGCCGCAACGATATTGATTCTATCGAAAAATCTGTTAGATTAACGGTACATTAACTTTTGAAAATAAATGTCGAACATAGAAGTCTATTGGCACGAACACGCCGTTTCCCGTGAGGAGCGGGAAGCGTTGAATGGAAATAAAGGCTGTGTCCTTTGGTTCACCGGTTTAAGTGCGTGCGGGAAAAGTACCATTGCTAATCTCGTTGACCATCTCCTGCACAAAGCGGGCAAACATAGTTTCGTCCTCGACGGCGATAACGTGCGGCACGGTCTCAATGCTGCTCCAAAGATGCTCGCCGAAATTCACAGCGAAGAATTTGCGAAACGTTTCGGTCTCGGCTTTTCTGCCCAAGACCGGGAAGAGAATATTCGCCGCATTGGAGCGGTTGCGAAATTGTTTGCCGAAGCCGGTTTGGTTGCGATTACCGCTTTCATCAGTCCGTACCGCATTGACCGCGACCGTGTCCGCAAGCAACTGCCCGCCGGCGATTTTCTGGAGGTGTTCGTTGATACGCCGATTGAACTCTGCGAACAGCGTGACCCGAAGGGTTTGTACAAAAAAGCCCGCTCCGGTGAATTGAAAGGTTTCACAGGCATTGATGACCCGTATGAATCGCCGGAAAAGCCGGAACTTGTCCTGGACGGCAGCAAAAAAACCGCCGCCCAACTTGCCGACGAAGTCATTGCATTTTTGAAAGCCAAAGGAAAAATCTAGAGCAAGCGCATCAACGCCAAGGTGAAGGTATCTCTTGCAAATGAAACCCGTCTGTGCTATACTTACGGCGGTCATTTGGCTGTGAAACCAGTATAATGAATAGAATTCAGTTTTGGACACAGCCGATTTACAAAAACCTTTCCCCAAATAAATATGCGAACAACATTGACCCTGGTTTTGACACTTTTCGTGCTTCTGCCGCTGACCGGCTGTTCCTCTAAAAAAGAGTCGGGAGCGAACGCTGCCGGCGGGAATGTGCCAGCGGCGGCACCAAAGACCGAAGTTATTACCGATAAAGTCAGTCAGGAGGATGTGCAACTGTACATTTACGCCGACGGACGCACAAATGCTTACAATTTTGTCGATATTCGCGCCAGAGTCTCCGGTTATCTCGAAAAAAAACATTTCGAGTCCGGCGACCTCGTTCGTGAAGGCGATAAAATTGCCCTGATTGAACAGGCACAGTACAGTATTGCCCGCGACGCAGCCAAAGCCGAATTTGATAACAGTCAAGCCCGTCTGAAACTCGCCGAAGCAAACTTGGGACGTTCAAAACAGATGCTCGAATCCAAAGCGACTTCGCCGGAAGAGTTTCAGTCAACCCAAGCCGAACGTGATATGGCTGCCGCCAGCGTTGAGATGGCGAAAACTTCCGTCCGCAATGCCGAATTAAATCTGGAATACACCGAAGTCCGAACGCCGATTACCGGCAAAGCCGCCCGCTGGCAACTTGATGTCGGCAACTTCGTTTCGCCGTCAGGACAATCTGTGCTGATTTCTGTTGCGCAACTCGACCCGATTTATGTGGACTTCAAGTTGAGCGACCGGCAGTTTACGGACTTGAAAGACCGCATCGGCTTCCGTGAAGCCTTTGCCAAAGCAACCGGCGGAACGGAAACGCCGCCTGTAAAGCCCGTAAAACCTGTTGAAAAACCGGAGCGTCCATTGACGCTTACAGGCGGTCCGGTTGACATTTCGTTGATGACGGGAGTTAATGTACTGGATTTCGATTTTACGCTGGCAGGTAAAATCGTTTCGCAAATAGACAATGAAATTAACGTTGAGACCGGTCAGATAACGCTTCGGGCGGAGTTGAACAATCCGCTTTTGGACATTAACGGTGCGAAAGATTATATGCTTTATCCCGGTCAGATTTGCCGTGTTCGGATACCTTACGAAAAGGTGAAGGGAGCGGTTTTGATTCGGGAAGAAGCGGTTTTGACAGACTTGGATACAAAATATGTGTTGATTGTCCGCAAGGGACAATATCAGCCGACAGACCGGTTTGGTGCACCGATGATGGGCAAGGACGGCAAGCCGCTGCCGAGTTATGAGACAGACATTGTTACGCGGCGGGACATCAAAATCGGCAGACTGTTGGATTCGCAGATGCGGATTGTTGAAGAAGGTTTGCAGCCGGGCGAGGCGTATATTGTCAAGGGGGTTCAGCGTGCGCGTATTGATATGGAAGTTCAGGCAACAACCTTGGAAGAGTACAATAAACGCAGGGAAGCGGAAACGTTGAAAAAATAATGCGGAGTCTGTTATGCGAAGGTAAACTATTGTTCTGCCAGATATTTTTTGAGCGAACACTGTTCTTCTTCGCAGTACATTTTTTGCCTCGCAAGGAGAATATCCCAATCGACAAGCGAGGCATCGAATTCCGGTCCGTCAACACACGTAAATTTTGTTTCGCCGCCGACCCGTACCCGGCAGCAGCCGCACATTCCCGTCCCGTCAATCATAATACTGTTCAAACTTGCCAAGGCTTTTACGCCGAACGGGACGACTGTTTTTGCACAAAACTTCATCATCACGGCGGGACCAATCATATAGACGCAGCCGATTTCGCTTTTTCGTTTTTCGAGAATATCCCGCAGCGGTTCAGTAACGAGAGCCTTGATGCCTGCCGAACCGTCATCGGTTGTAATGATGTGTTCGTGCGATACTGCCGCCGTTTTTTCACGCCAAAACAGTAATTCTTCGCTGCGTGAACCTTGTATTGTGATAACGTGATTACCGAAGCGGTGCAGCGCACGGGCAATGGGATAGACGGGGGCAGTTCCGACACCGCCGGCAACGAGAATGACTGTGCCGTAGTGGAGCATTTCGCTGGGATGTCCGAGCGGACCAATCATTGCGTAGAGCGGTTGACCGGCTTTGAGGGCAGCGAGTTTTTTCGTGGAGGTGCCGCACGCCGCCGCTATCATTGTGATTGTACCGGCATCGGCATCAAAGTCGGCAATCGTCAGCGGTATCCGCTCGGCATCGGGCTGTGTCATTACGATTACAAAGTGTCCTGCTTCGGCTTTCTTTGCCAGCGGCGGATTTTTGACAACGATTTCAAAGATATTCGGAGCAAGTTCGGTATTACTAACAACGGGCAGCATTATTGCAAACGGTTAAACGGTTAAAGAAAGATATTAGTATAACAGAAACCGCCCCCTCTGTTGATAGATTTTCTTACGGGGCAACGAGAGCCGGCGACTATGTCGCCGTGATGACCTTGTGGCGAGAACCATTGAATAAAGCCGGAACATAAAGTAGAATGGTTACACGAAGTTCTCTCCAAACGTCCCGCACAGGAGTATTACAATGAAACGAAACTCTCTCATCTGTTCCGCTGCTGTTGCCGTTCTCTCGGTAACAATGTTCTGTCTCTCTTCCCAAGCCGACGTTCGGCTGCCGGAAGTCTTTGCGTCCAATATGGTCTTGCAGCGGGATTTGCCCGTTCCCGTTTGGGGCTGGGCAGAGCCGGGCGAAAAGATAACCGTTGTCTTTGAAGGACAGACGGTCTCCGCAACTGCCGATGCCGAAGGTAAGTGGCAAGTCAAACTCAATCCGCTCAAAGCGGGCGGTCCCTTTAACTTCACCGTCAAAGGGAAAAACGAAATCAAACTCGAAAACGTTCTTGTCGGCGAAGTCTGGATTTGCTCCGGTCAATCCAATATGGAGTGGACATTAGCACGGTCAAAAGATGCTCAAAAAGCAATCGCCGCCGCCAAAAATCCGAACCTCCGGCTCTTTCAGGTGCAGAAGGCGTGGAATACCGAACCGCAGGAAAGTCTGAAAGCCCAATGGGTCGAATCAACTCCCGAAACAGTACCGAGTTTCTCTGCTGTCGGTTACTATTTCGGAGTCAAATTGGCTGCCGACCTGAAAGTACCGGTCGGTCTCATCAATTCATCGTGGGGAGGAACCCGAATCGAACCGTGGACACCGCTGGTCGGTTTCGAGTCGGTTAAGACATTGAAAAACATCGCCGATGACGTTGCAGCCAAAGATACGACATCAGAGGCGCATCGGAATCTCGTTACAAAAACACTTGCGGAATACAAAAAATGGATTGCCGACACCGAAGTTGCTTATGCAGGAACAGCCTCTCATACGAAAGCAACGGCACCCCGCCGTCCCGGCTTGCGCCGTCAGGCAGCGGCAGTTGAAGTTACCGCCGACAACAAAACAAAGCGGATTACCGCTCCGCCGGCTTTTCCGAATCAGTTGAATCCTTATACCCGCAACCAAGACCCGACGGTACTTTACAATGCGATGATTTCTCCGCTTGTTCCGTTGGCAGTGCGGGGGGCAATCTGGTATCAGGGGGAGGCAAATATGGCGGAAGGTCCGTTGTATGCCCAAAAGATGGAGGCACTTATCAAAGGTTGGCGTACCGTCTTTAACAATCCTGATTTGGGTTTTTATTACGTCCAAATTGCCCCGTTTATCTACGGCAATCCCGACCCGACAAAATTGCCGGAACTTCAGGAGGCACAATCATCGGTCGAAAAACGGTTGCCCAAGACGGGGCAGGCAATCGTCAACGACCTTGTAGATAACGTTAAAGATATTCATCCGGTCAACAAGGAACCGGTCGGCAACCGGCTTGCACTTCTGGCACTGAACCGAACTTACGGACAGAATGTTGCGGCAGCATCGCCGGAGTTTGCCAAGTTGGACATCAATGGAAATACTGCCGTTGTGCATTTCAAAAACGCCAAGTCGCTCAAAACACGGGACGGCAAAAGCCCTGACTGGTTTGAAATTGCCGGTGCGGACGGGGGCTATCACAAGGCGGATGCCGCCATTGAGGGGACAACCATTAAGTTGACGAGTGCCGCCGTTGAAAAACCGCTTGCCGTTCGTTTTGCGTGGAATCAGACAGCGATGCCGAACGTTCAAAATGAAGCCGGCTTGCCGCTCGGACCGTTTCGTGCTGGTACAATTCCAGAGCGGGGACTTTTGGATTCGTTTGTTCCTGATGCGGAAAAGTTCAAACTCGTGTACAGTTTCGACCCGACAAGACCAGTCTTGACCGACAACAATCAGCGGTTCGTTTATAAAACGGACAAGAGCCGGGAGTTCAAAGGAAAGAAAATCAAGCGGGTCGGATACTTTCTGTACCTGATTCCGAAAGAAGGTAAATCGCAGTATGTTTTCGTAACATTGCCGCCGCTTGACGATGATGTTACAAAATTAGGAGTTCCGGTGAAAGCGTCCGGTGCAAGATTTCAGAAACAGGTTACCGATGTTACAGTTATGTCGAACGTGCCGGGAGTGGAAACCGGAACGTTTGCGGACGGTTTTAATGTCGAGTTTTGGGACTGCAATTACGACAAAGAAAATGCCGCCAATGTGCCGGGAGCCGATACCGGTAAATATGACTTCGGCGACCATTTCACTGCTAATGCTTCGTCAGGTTACGGTTCGTTGCAGATTCACAACTTTGCTAAAAAGCAAACGGTTTTGGCGTTCAATAATTTTGCTTCCGGTACAAACTGCGATGTCGGTATCGGCAGCAATCCGGCGGGCGAACCGGACTGGACGTTCAGCAAGTCTGCCGGAAAGTATAACGGCGGACAATTTTTAATCCTCGTTGCAACAGAATAACAATGCGGAGCAAGAGCGGGGGGTATAAGCCCCCCGTAAGGAGGTTATTGCCTCCTGCAAATTTGGGTTACGGAACAATTTCAAACCGGAGAGACATATATGTACAGATTTCTTTTGATTTTCGTAACAACATTGCTGTTTGCTGTTCCGCTTTCGGCGCAGCGTCCTGATGCCGCGATGCTCGGTGCGATGTTTCAAGGCAAGCAGCCTCCGCCCGGTGCTGTTACGGTTCTCGGACGCGCTTTTATGAATCAGGTACAAGACGGTTATGCTAATACCATCGCCCTTATTGTCGCCGCCGATGATGCCAATGCCCAAAAGGAACTGGGACTCACTGCCGAAGAAATAAACAAACTCAAAGCGGCAAAAGTGCAAATGATGGCGGCTGTGATAATGGAGGCTCCGAAGTATTCTAACCGTCTCAAAAATATGTCCCCCGACGAGCAAAAATCCGTGCAAGCCGACCTCGAAAAAGAGATGAGCCGGATAACAGAACATCTGGAAAGATTTGCTCCGCCGGACAAAAAAGACCGGATACAAAAACTCGTTTTTCAACATCTCGGCGGTCTTGAAAATCCGTTGGTTAATCCGGCGATGCTTAACACGTTCAATCTGACTGCTGAACAGAAACAAAAGACGCAGGCGGTCTTTGACGAGATGAAGGAGGAGCGGAAAAATCAGATGGAGGAATTGTTCAAAATCCGTGAAAAGATGACGGCTCTTGGTCCGAATATCACGCCGCAAGAGCGGGAGAAACTTGATGCCGAACGCAGGGCATTGGAAGAGCGGGGTTTTGCGACGAGTAAAAGGCTGGCGGAGCGGCTTCGGGCAATTTTGACCCCGGAACAGCGGGCAGCGGAGAAGCAACTGATTGCATCAAGACCGTCATTTCTGCCGCAACTTCCGAGACAGATGCGGGAAACGGCATCGTCTCGTTCTGAATATGTTCCGGGTGCGGACTCGTGGCGACCCGGTCAACCGGTGCCGGACAACAAAGACCGCAGTGATGAAATCAAACGGCGTAAACAATTTCCGGTTAAGGAGTAACGGCAGGCGTTAGCGCAAGGAGGAGGAGGAGGAGGATAATTAGCACAAGAGCGGGGGGAGTATGCCCCCGATGGTGTTGCCTCCGACAGCCGTCTCGCTACAACGCCGCTAATTCCTCAAAAAACTTCGGAAACGTTTTTTGTGTACATTCGGGGTCGGTAATCTGTACTCCGGGGATTCGCAGTCCTGCAACCGCAAACGACATCGCCATCCGATGGTCGTCGTACGTTTGTACCACAGTCGGCGATGTTTCGCCGGACGGCAGCACAGTCGGCGGCGTAATTTTCAGCCCGTCCCGCCGTTCCTCGACAACAGCACCGAAACGGCGCAGTTCCGTTGCCAATGCCGCTATCCTGTCCGTTTCCTTAAACCGGACGTGTTCAATGTTCGTGATTTCCGTTGTTCCTTTGGCAAACAGTGCAACAACCGCCAGCGTTTGAGCGGTATCGCTAATCGAGTTCATATCAACGCTGATACCCCGCAGCGGACAGTCCGGCGAACGTGAAACGGTAATTGAATCCTTTCCCCAAAGCACATCGCAGTTCATCTTGGCGAGGCAGTCGGCAAAGCCCACGTCGCCCTGCAAAGAATTGCGGGAAAGACCGGGAACGGTAACGCCGCCGCCGCAGACTGCCGCCGCCGCAAAGAAATATGATGCCGCCGACGCATCCGGTTCAACAGCGTAAATACCCGGCGATTGATACGACATACCCCGGCGAAATATAAAAGAGTCAAAACTGCCGTCCAACGCAACGCCGAAAGACTGCATCATCCGCAGCGTCATCTCAATGTACGGCTTCGATACAAGTTCACCCGTCAGACGGATTTCAACGTCTAAATGTTTTGCCGCAAGCGGAGCGGCAAGCAGCAGTGCCGTCAAAAATTGGCTTGAAACGCTGCCGGAAACGGTTGTCGTCAACATTCCGTCCGTTTGCTGCGTCTGCGGCACGGGAATTGCGGGGTGAATGTGAAGAGGCGGAAATCCTTCGGCATTTTCGTATTCAATGTTTGCACCGAGCGGTTGCAATGCCTCAACGAGGTCTTTAATCGGACGTTGGTGCATCCGTTCTTTTCCGTAAATCCGGTAATCGCCGCCGGTGAAGGCGAGTATTGCCGTCAGAAAGCGGGCGGTGGTACCGCTGTTGCCGACGTAAATGTCTGCCGTTTTGTTGGGGAATGCTCCGGCAGACGAACCGGTAACGGTAAAGCGGCGGGCGGCGGGCGAATGTTCAGCCGAAATCCCCAGTTGCCGGAGGGCATTGAACATCAAAACGGTATCTTCGCTGTCGAGTACAGCGTCTAAAACCGTTGCAGTGTCGGCGAGGGCGGCAAGAATTAAAGCCCGATTCGTAATACTTTTCGAGCCGGGCGGCGTAACAACCGCATTGAGCGGCATCGTTTTTAAGGGACAACAGGCAAAAGACACGGGATTATTTAATGACCGAACAAGCCTATTATACCCTATCCTTTTGCAAAAGGTAAAACCGCAATCTTACGATTGCGGCTCTGAACTTTATTCTAATTGAAAATTGAAAATGGACAATGGAAAATTGGTATTGCTTAATTTCGTATAGATATAAGTGTTTTTGTATTGCGGAATCAACACAAACCGGCTATACTGTTCCTTATCGCAAATTGTTTTTTCGGCATCAATAGGAGGCGGCGGCAATGGATTGTCCAAGATGTGGAAGCACGGAACATACCAAAAACGGAATTGTCAAAGGACGGCTAAAGATATAGATGCAAAAATTGCCGATATAACTATACGGTCACACAAAAAACATACAAAAACACGGAAGAAATAAAAAACACCGCCCTTGAAATCTATCTCGAAGGAGTGGGATTTCGCGGCATTGGACGCATACTAAAAGTTCATCATACAACCGTTTTGAA
>JAITQJ010000167.1 GCA_031288955.1 Planctomycetaceae bacterium
TACAGCGAAACGGACAGGCAGCGACGTTCGGGGACCAATTCCCCTGCCGACCCGTATCGAACGGTACACGGTTCTCTCGAGTCCGCACGTTGACAAGAAGGCGCGGGAACAGTACGAAATCCGCACGCACAAGCGTGTGATTGACATCGTGCAGGCAACTGCCAAGACGATTGATGCCCTTAATAAATTAAACCTGCCCGCAGGTGTGGACATCAAAATTAAAGCAACAAAGAATTAAATCGGAATTGGTAATTTTGGGTTACCAGTTTAGTTATTACTTACGAAACAATGTCAATCGGACTGTTAGGACAAAAAGTCGGATGCACGCAACTTTATACCGAAACCGGTGAAGCAATTCCCGTCACGGTGATACAGGCAGGTCCGTGCAGCATTTTGCAACTTCGCAGCAAAGCAAAAGACGGTTACGAAGCGGTGCAAATCGGCTTCAAAGACAAAAAAAGGGAACGTGCGTCGAGGTCCGAACGCGGACACGTCGCTAAAATCGAAAGCAAACGCCGTAAACAACGAGCGGCTGCCGGTGAAGAAGCCGTTCCTAAAGCCGATTGCGAACCGAAGAATTTTATTCGGGAATTCCGTATTCCGACCGAAGGTTTTGCCGTCGGTCAGCAGTTGACTGTCGAACTTTTCGACCAGGTGTTGTCCGTTGATGTTACCGCCGTAAGCAAAGGCTGCGGTTACTCCGGCGTGATGAAACGGCATAATTTCTCGGGACAACGTGCAACGCACGGAGTTAAAAAATGCCATCGGCACCTCGGTTCGTCCGGTTGTAGTGCTTTTCCGAGCAGAACGCAGAAAGGCAAACTGATGCCCGGTCAGTACGGAGCAGACCAGGTTACCGTCCGTAACCAGAAAGTCGTGTTGGTTGACAAAGAAAACAATTTGTTAGTGATACGCGGTGCCGTTCCCGGTCCGAAGGGCGGATATGTCCGCATTAAACCGACGAACTTTTTACCGCAGCCGAAAAATAACCCTTGGAAATTAACAAAATAATTTCGTAAAGGGGAAATTAAGGCACTGAAAAGATTTTTACAATGTCGAGCGTGGAACTCCCAATTTTTGATAAGACTGGTACCGAGGTCGGCAAGTATTCTGTCGATACCGACAAAATTGCCGACCGGATTAGCAGTCAGTTACTTCACGATGCCGTTGTGATGTATCGTTCGAATCTGCGTACCGGTTCGGCGAAAACCAAAACACGGGCGGAAGTAGCCGGTCATAAGAAAAAAATGTACCGCCAAAAGGGAACCGGTAATGCTCGTGCCGGACATCGCCGGAGCGGTGTCAGACGCGGCGGCGGACATATTTTTGCGAAACAGCCCCGTGATTGGAGTTATCGTATGCCGCAAAAAGCATTGCGCATTGCAACGCGGATGGCGGTAACTTCCAAAATCACCGGACAACAAGTTACGCTGATTGATTCGCTGCAATTTACTGCTCCGAAAACGAAAGAAGCCGCCGGCGTTTTGAAAGCCTTAAAACTGAACGGGACTGTTCTCGTTGCTGTTGAATCGTACAACGCCGACTTGTATAAAAGTTTCCGTAACATTAAAGGTGTACAGATTTTGCCGGTCTGCGACATTAACGCATACGTTGTGTTGAAACCGAAAAAGGTACTGTTCACGAAGGCGGCACTTGATGCGTTCGTTGCATCGGTTCCGTCGAAACAATAATGTTGCGTTAAAAGGAGACAAAGATGCCGAAACAAATAGACGTAACACAGGTTAATTTGCAACTGGAACCGTATCAGGTGATTTTGCGTCCGCTGTTAACCGAGAAAGGTTATCATCGTGCCGAACGCCAGAATACGTATTATTTCGAGGTTCATCAGTTAGCAAACAAGAAACAGATTAAAGAAGCCGTTGAGTTTCTCTTCGATGTAAAAGTTGAAGGTGTACGGACACAAAACCGTAAAGGCAAAACGGCAAAAACGAGACGCGGCGTTAAAGGATACCGGCGCGGCTGGAAAAAAGCCTTGGTCAAACTCGACGCTGATAGCAAAATCAACTATTTTTAACGTCGTGAACGTATAAGCACAGAACAGAGCAATGGGTGTCAAAAAATACAAACCGAATAATGCCGCTCGCCGGAATATGAGTGTCAGCGACTTCGCTGAACTGACGAAAAAATCAGTTCCAGAGAAGAGTCTGCTGATACCGAAACGGAGAACGAACGGACGTAATAATCAGGGTTTGATTACGGTTCGGCATCGCGGCGGCGGACATAAAAAACAATTCCGGCTGATTGATTTCCGCCGGAACAAAGATGGTGTTGCGGCAGTCGTTAACTCAGTTCAGTACGACCCGAACCGGACGGCACGTATCGCCTTGCTGTATTACGTTGACGGAGAAAAGCGGTACATCGTTGCACCGGAAGGGTTGAAGGAAGGCGCGAAATTGATGAGCGGCAGCGGCGCACCGCCGGTTGTCGGTAATTGTCTGCCGCTTGCAGAAATTCCGCTTGGTACGGATATTCATAACATTGAATTACAGCCGAATACGGGGGGAGTTCTTTGCCGGACAGCCGGTTCAAAAGCCGTCCTTGTGGCGAAAGATATAGAAGCCGGTTGGGCGCAGTTGAATATGCCGAGCGGCGAAATCCGGCGTGTTCCGGTTAATTGCCGGGCAGTTATCGGTGTTGTCGGTAACAGCGACCATATGAACATTGTTATCGGTAAAGCCGGTCGCAGCCGTTGGTTGGGACGCAGACCGCACGTTCGCGGGACGGCAATGAATCCGATTGACCATCCGCACGGGGGCGGCGAAGGCAGAACCAAAGGCGGACGGCATCCGGTGACCCCGACGGGTAAACCTACCAAAGGGACATCGACACGTAAGAAAAGAAAATCGACTAATAGGGCGATTTTGCGGCGGCGCAAGAGCCGGCGGTACGGTATTTTGAAACTTTATTAGTCAACGAACGCAAGATGAGCAGATCAATTAAAAAGGGACCTTTCGTCAATGCAAGGTTGTACGCAAAGGTTGAAAAACTTGAAACGAGCGGAAGGAAAGAGCCGCTGAAAACTTGGGCAAGGGCGTGTACCATTGTTCCTGAATTCGTTGGGCATACTTTTCTGGTGCATAACGGAAAGGTGTTTCACAAGGTATTCATAACCGAAGAGATGGTCGGACACAAACTTGGTGAGTTTTCGCAGACACGGATTTTTCGCGGTCACGGCGGTAAAGGCGGAAAATAATAACATATACGGGTAAGGGTAGTTTCAATGGCAGACATAGGAAAAACATATCAGGCAAAACATCGGTACGCTCCAATGAGTGCGCGTAAGATTAGACCTTACGCAGACCTTGTCCGCGGCAAATTTGCCGATGAAGCGTTAGAATTGTTGTCGTGTTATCCGAGCCGGGGGGCGAGATTGATTGAGGCAGTGGTGAATTCAGCACTGGCAAATGCTCAAGACCAGCGCGCCGGTAACATTGCTGATTTGGAAGTTATCGACATTCGTATTGACGGCGGTCCGGTTGCCCGGCGTTTCCGTCCGAAGTCCCGCGGTGCGTCAAGCATTTACTTGAAACGTTCATCGCATATTACAGTAATCGTAGGCTAATCAGGCGAAGAAAATACAATGGGTCAGAAAGTCAATCCGGTTGCTTACCGCACCGGTGTTATGGAAGATTGGAAGAGCCGGTGGTACGCTTCGAAGCGTGAGTTCGCCGAGTTGCTCGTTGAAGATAAGAGAATCCGGGATTTCATTAAAAAACGGAAAGACCCGACCGATAAGATGGAAAAGCCGATGTATCCGGCGATTTCCAAGATTATCATTGAACGTACAAGAGACGAAGTCCGCGTCATACTTTACTCCGCTAAGCCCGGTATTATGATTGGGCGAAAGGGAGAAAAGATTGAGGAACTTCAAAACGATTTACAGCGGCTGACAGGCAGACGTATCAATATCCAAATCGAAGAGATTACGAGACCGGATATTGTGGCTCAGTTGGTAGCCGAAGACATCGGCGACCAACTGGTGAGACGCATCGGTTTTCGCCGTTGTATGAAGCGGGTGATGGAACAAGCGATGGAAGGCGGTGCCAAAGGAATTAAGATTCAGTTGGCAGGACGCTTGGGCGGTGCTGAAATGGCACGCTGCGAAAAACAGATTGCCGGTTCAATTCCGCTTTCGACATTGAGGGCAAAAATTGATTACGGTTTCCACGAGGCGAAAATCGCTCAGGGACATATCGGAATTCAGGTTTGGATAAATCAAGGCGAGTATAACGAGGAAGACAACAATGGCGCGAATGCCCAAACGAGTCAAGCATCGAAAAATCCAAAGAGGTCGTATAAAAGGTGAAGCGACCCGCGGAAACGATGTGGCTTTCGGAGATTATGGATTACAAACCGTGCAGGGCGGTTGGATAAGTGCTGCGACAATCGAAGCAGGACGTATCGCTGCGCAGCAGTATTTGCGAACCGAAGGACGGTTGTATATTCGGATGTTCCCGCACAAGTCGATAACTTCAATTCCTTTGGAAACCCGTATGGGTAAGGGAAAAGGAGAACCCGAATACTGGGCTGCGGTTGTTCGTCCGGGTACGGTGATGTACGAAATTTCCGGTGTTCCTGAAGAAACCGCTAAATTGTGTTTCAACCGGTTGGCGCATAAGATGCCCGTTAAGTGCCGGTTTGTTAAACGAAAAGCAATGCAGTAAGTAAATACGATGAAGGCGTTAAAGATAAACGAATTACGGGATATGAGCGTTGACCAATTAGACGCAACGCTTAAAGATGCAAAGGATACGTTGTTTCGTCTCCGTTTGCAGGCGAAGATGGAACGTTTGGATTCGCCGAGCGAATTGAAGAAGAACAAGCGGACAATCGCCCGAATTTTAACATTACAATCCCTCCGAAATAAAGAGGCGAAAGGCAACTGATAATTAACCCCGTGCAGCATTTAACGCTCGAAGGGGAGGAAAGGAAAAAGAAAATAATGCCAAAACGCGTCGTTATTGGAGTCGTGAAAAGCGACAAGATGAAAAAAACCCGCCGGGTCGAAGTGTCCCGGTTGGTGAAGTATCCTAAATACGGAAAGTACGTGAAAAAGCGTACGGTGTGTTATACACACGACGAGAATAGTGAGTCCGTTGTCGGCGATACGGTTGAGATTATTGAGTCGAGACCGCTGTCGAAACTGAAACGGTGGAATCTCGTCAAAGTTGTAGCCAAAGGCAATATCATAGACATTGGAGCGTTGCGTGCCGGAGCGAAAGAAGCCGCCGCAGCCGCTGCGAATTAACAATTAAACGTACATTTTGAGCGGGTGATAAGATGATCCAGATGCAGACTAGATTGGATGTCGCAGACAACACCGGAGCAAAGGAGTTGATGTGTATCAAGGTACTCGGCGGAACTCGCAGGAGATTTGCCGGACTGGGTGATATTATCGTCTGTTCGGTGAAGTCAATCGTACCGGGCAGCAACATTAAGAAAGGGTCTGTTGTCAAGGCGGTTATCGTGCGGACGAAAAAAGCACAGCGGCGCGACGACGGCAGTTATGTCCGTTTTGATTCCAATGCGGCGGTGTTGATTGACAACAATAAAAATCCGGTCGGAACACGTGTTTTCGGTGCGGTTGCCCGTGAACTGCGTGATAAAGAGCGGAAAAAAAAGGGAAAAGGTAAGGCACACGGCGAAGAGGGATTCGTTAAAATTATTAGCCTTGCGAGTGAAGTTGTTTAGGCGGTGCTTTCAGCATACGGCTAAATGTTTAACGTACAAGAATAGAACGATGCGAGTGAATAAAGATGACCAGGTTCTTGTGATTTCCGGTGCCGACCGCGGTAAGCGGTCGCGCGTCGTGAGAGTCGATAAAGGCAAAGAACTTGTAACCGTTGAAGGCGTGAATGTCGTCCGCAAAGCCGTTCGGCGAAGCAGGCGGAATCCGCAGGGCGGGCGGTTGTCGATGGAGATGCCGATTGCCGTTTCCAACGTGCAGGTCATTTGTCCGGTTTGTACACAACCGACACGCGTCGGCGTGCGGTTCGGGACAGACGAGGCTAAATTTCGTATTTGTAAAAAATGCGGAGCCGATATTGGTCAAATCTCTCCGGCAAAGAAATAAAAAACATTTTAACATTAACATCGAAAACATCGCATTCGGTCAAAACAAGGGTTGCGTACAACGCCGCAATAGAACAAGATAATGACAAAACCGCGGTTACAGGAAAAATACAATACCGGTATTGTTTCGAGTCTGAAAGAAAAATTCGGACGGGACAATGTTATGTCGCTGCCGAAATTGCAGAAGATAGTCCTGAATATGGGGGTCGGAAGTAATTTGAGCGAGAAGAAATATATGGAAGAGGCTGTTGATGTGCTGACGCAAATCACCGGTCAGAAGCCGGTCATAACAAAAGCCCGGAAATCTATCGCCAACTTTAAGTTGCGTGAAGGAATGAATGTCGGCTGTATGGTAACACTTCGCGGAGCGAGGATGTACGAGTTTTTAGACCGTCTTATTTCGATAGTTCTTCCGCGTGTCCGGGACTTTCAGGGTATCAATCCGAAAAGTTTTGACGGGCGCGGTAACTATAACCTCGGTTTGACGGAATTTCTTGTGTTCCCGGAGTTAAATCCCGACAAGTATTCCAAGAGTCAAGGGATGAACATTTCTTTTTCGGTTCGCGGCGAAAGCGATGACGAGTCGAGAGAAATGCTTCGTGAATTCGGAATGCCTTTCCGTGCAGAAGCATCCAAGAAAAAATAACATTCAAAGTAGCAATGGCAAGCAAAGCAAAAATCCTTAAAGCCCAACGGAAACCGAAGTTTTCGACCCGAAGTGAAAACCGATGCCAATTATGCGGTCGTCCGCGGGCAGTTTACCGCAAGTTCGGCATCTGCCGTATTTGTTTCCGTAACCTCGCCAATCAGGGTGTTATACCGGGCGTGAAAAAGGCGAGTTGGTGATTTTGCCGTTAATAACCGAACAAAGAGCGAGATAATAGTTATGAATACCGATCCGATAGCCGATATGCTGACCCGTATTCGGAATGCTGTCCGTATTGAGAAGCCTTTCGTTGATATTCCGTTGTCGATAGAGAAACGGAACATTGCCGACGTGCTGAAACGGGAGGGTTTCATTTGGGACTGGGAGTCCATCGAAGAGAAACCAAAGTCCGTTTTGCGGCTGCATTTGAAATACGGGCCAAACGGCGAAACTATCGTCAATAACATCAGGCGGATTAGCAAGCCGGGCTGCCGGGTTTATGCTTCAACCAGCAACCTGAAACCGGTTTTGAACGGGTTAGGTGTCCGTGTTTTAAGTACCAACCGCGGTGTTTTGAGCGACAGAGAAGCGAAAATCAAAAATATCGGCGGGGAAGTTATTTGTACGATTTGGTAGTTGACCGCCGCCAGCGTGTGTTAAGGCGGTGTTGTTATCAGTGCAATGCGATTAAGTTAGGAATACAATGTCAAGAGTTGGAAAAAAACCGGTTACCGTTCCGCAGGGCGTGAAAATCGCTGTCGAAGGACAGAACATTTCCGTTGAGGGACCGTTGGGCAAATTATCGCAATGGTTTAACCCGAACGTGAACGTTGCGTTTGATTCGTCTGCCGGTACGATTAACGTTTCCAGAGCCAATACGAGCAGGGAAGCGGCAGCGATGCACGGCTTGTACCGGGCTTTGATTCAAAATATGGTTGACGGCGTGACCAAAGGTTACGAAAAGAAACTGGAAATTTTCGGCACCGGCTATTTGTTTGCCGTTGCCGGCAAAAAACTGCAAGTCCGCGCCGGTTTTGCACACGAAGTCGAAAGAGAAGTGCCGCAGGGCTTGACCGTCGCTTGTCCCGACCAGACACACGTTAGTATCAAGGGGATTGACAAGCAGTTGGTCGGCGAATTTGCTGCGGAAGTCAGGGCGATTCGTAAAGCAGAGCCGTACCTCGGCAAAGGAATTAAATACGAAGGCGAAGTAATTCGGCGGAAGGAAAGCAAAGCCGCCGCGAAAAAATAACGTAACGTAAAATGAAGAAGTATCAGCAAATTAACAGACAACGCCGGAACCGGGCTTATCGGGTGTCCAACGCCGTAAAGCGGTATTCGGACAGACCGCGGCTTTGTGTATTCCGCAGTAATGCCAATATCTACGCTCAAATCATTGATGATGAACAGGGTAAGACATTGGCATCGGCAAGCACGCGGGATAAGGAATTGCGGTCGGAAATCCAGAACGGCGGTAATGCTGCCGCGGCGGATAAAGTCGGTACTGCGATTGCCTCGAAAGCATTGGCGGCAGGCGTTACCAAAGTTGTTTTTGACCGGCACGGCTTTAAGTATCACGGTCGGGTCAAAGCATTAGCGGATGCTGCACGGAACGCGGGTCTCGACATCGGAGCGGCTTCTGTGCGGGAAAAAGATACCGAAACGAAGCCTGCCGATTCCAAGAAGCCGAAGGTTTCCAAAAACGAAAAGGCGGCTGCCAAGGTTGCCGCCGGAAAATCCGTCAGCAAAAAAGCAAAGGCAAAGTAACATCAAATACAGGACTGAATAATCCGATATGGCACACGAAGAATCAACACATGGCGGTCTTATCGACAAAGTCGTAAAAATTAAACGTTGCGCAGCCGTTGTCAAAGGCGGCAGACGGTTTAGTTTTGCGGCAATGGTCGTTGTCGGCGACGGTAATGGACGTGTTGCTTGGGGCTACGGTAAAGCGAACGAAGTGCCTCCGGCGGTTGATAAAGCCGTCAAAGACGGTACACAAAAACTGAAACAGGTCCAACTCAACGGGACAACGATACCGCACGAAATTACCGGACGCTTCGGGGCAGCACGTGTCGTGCTTGTTCCGGCAAGTCAGGGTACGGGCGTGATTGCCGGTGCGGCAGTTCGGGCGGTGTGTGAAGCCGTCGGTATTAAAGACATTTTAACGAAAAGTTACGGTACGGCTAATTCGACGAACGTTGTCAAGGCAACTATTGAAGCCTTGATAAATCTGCGGACACAAAACGACGTTGAAAGACTGCGAGGAGTTTCCTTAACATGAATATAGATACGGTCAATAAAGAAGCAAAGGCAACACGAAAGCCGCGGCGAGTCGGTCGCGGTACCGGTTCGGGACGCGGCAAAACCAGTCAGCGGGGACACAAA
>JAITQJ010000237.1 GCA_031288955.1 Planctomycetaceae bacterium
CTGCTGTCTGCTACCGATGCGCCCTTGCCTTCGGCGTGAACTATCAACGGGTTAATGTCGAACTCCGCTATTTCAGGATGATTCACCACCATTGCCGATGTCCGCAAAACCACGTCCACCACCGCACCAATGTCCCGCTTCGGCGTACCCCGGAAACCGTCCAACTTCTTGAACGCCTTAATCGAATGTACCATCTCTTCCGCCGTTACCTTCCACATCGGAGCCAAACGGAACTGCACGTCCTTTATCAACTCAACGAACGTTCCGCCCAAGCCGAACATCATCAACGGTCCCAAACCGCCGCGGCTGCAACCGACTATCACCTCTTCGCCTTCAGGTGCCATCTGCTCGATAAGAACCGACTCAATCTTCGCTCCCGGCACGTTTTTAGCAATGTTCGCATAAATCTGCTCGTAAGCCTTCTTCGCCCCGTCCGCTCCTTCAACGTTCAAAATCACACCGCCGGCATCGAACTTGTGTTTTACATCGGCAGACATCACTTTCAGCACGACTTTACTGCCGATACCTGAAACGATTTTTGCGGCTTCGTCGGCTGACTTGGCAATTCCGCTTTTGAGCAAAGGCAGTTTATATGCCTCAAAGAGCGGTCTTGCTTCGGCTTGCGTCAGATACCTTTCCTTATCGCTGCCGAGATAATCGGCGATAACCTTTGCCGCCTTCGCCGTGTCAACGTCTTTGTATTCAACGTACTTGCGGTCGCTGACGGACTTCATCGCAACCAACTTTGTTGCGGCTGCAAGCGATTTTACCGCATCTTCCGGGAACGCATAGTTCGGCACGCCCTGGTCAACGAGATTTTTCACGCCTTCGGCAACTTGTTCCACGCCCATAAATGCCGCAACCACCGGCTTACCGGATCTCTTGATAACTTCCGGCAGAATCTTGCCGACATTATCAGAATCCGTCATTGATTGCGGAGTAAGCACGATAACACCGAGGTCAACATTCGGGTCAGCCATCACGATTTCCGTTGCAACCTGATACCGGTCGCTGTGCGCATCACCGATAACGTCAACCGGATTATGCAGTGCAGCCGCATCAGGAATCAGCGGATTGTTTTTCAGTGCTTCTTCGGTCTTCGGGTCGAGATGAGCAAGTTTCAAACCGGCGGCGATTGCCGCATCGGTTGCCATAATACCGGGACCGCCCGCATTGGTGATAATTGCCAAGCGGTTGCCCTTGGGCAAGGGTTGAGTCGTGTAAAGTGCCGCCAAATCGAAGAGTTCGGAAATCGTATCGACCCGCTGTACACCGGATTGTTTGAAAATCGCAGCGTATTCCGCATCGCCTCCCGCCAACGAACCGGTGTGAGAGGAAACGGCTTTTGCCCCTTCGGCAGAACGACCGGATTTGATGCAGAGAATCGGTTTGCCTTTTTCCCAAAAGGTTTTGCTTGCCGCTTCGATAAACTTTTGAGCGTTGCCGATGGATTCAAGATAAAAAGCGATTACCTTCGTGTCGGGGTCATCTGCAAGGTATTCCAAGATGTCAATTTCGCTGACATCGGCTTTGTTCCCAAAGGATACGAACTTGCTGAAACCGAGTTGCCGGGCTTCGGCGTAGTCGAGAACGGAGGTACAGAACGCACCGGACTGACTGACGAAACCAAGATGTCCTTTCAGTGCGGACTTTGCGGCGAAAGAAGCATTCAGGTTAATCGACGGATTGATAACGCCGAGACAGTTCGGACCGATAAGCGGGATACCTGCCTCCCGGACTTTGTCAGTCAACTGTTTTTCGAGTTCCGTCCCTTCTTTACCGGATTCTTTGAAACCGGCGGAGATGATAACGAGACCTTTTACGCCTTTTGCCTTGCATTGGTCAACGGTATCAAGGACGAACTTGGCGTTGAGACAAAGGACGGCGAGGTCAACGTTTCCGGGGACATCACCCACGGTTTTATAAACCTTTTTGCCGAGAATTTCGTCTGCTTTCGGATTGATGGGATACACTTCGCCGACAAAGGGTTTGCCGTCTTTTGGGGCGGCAAGGTTGGCGAGCAGGTCGTTGCCGACGGTACCGGGCTTGGTTGATGCGCCGATAACGGCGATTGATTTCGGTTTGAAAATAGCCTCAAGTTTTGATGCAGACACGTTATAATATCCTTGTTTATGGGGGTGAAACTTTAACGGGGGAGACAAACAACCTGCTGCCTCTTCCGACGATGCACACAAATTGTACCCGCACCGCAAAGGAAAAGATAGTCCTCCGACTTATTTTCCTTGTGTACCGCCGGAATTCAGGATAAAATGAGTCGGCGTGTTGATTTTGCCTATCCGAAATTGTAAGACTGCGCAATGCGTTATGACGGACAAAGAAGACTGCTTCAAACAGGTTCAGGCACTTGCGGGCAAGTTTCTACGCAATCGTGAACACTACGAGTCCCCCGACTTCAACGAGCAAAGTACCCGATTGGAATTCATCAATCCGCTCTTTGAAGCCCTCGGCTGGGACATCGGAAACAACAAGCAGAATTCGCCGGACTATCAGGAAGTTGTCCTTGAAAAAGCCGACAGCAATAAAAAACGTCCCGATTACACTTTTCGGGTCGGCGAAAAACCAATGTTTTACGTCGAGGCAAAAAAGCCGGGCGTTCACATTAGCAAGGGAAAAGAAGGCAGTCAAGCGTCCTATCAACTCCGCCGGTACGCCTGGAATTCAAAACTCGCCCTTTCCATCGTAACCAATTTCAAGGAAATCATCGTCTATGACTGTACCAAAAAACCGGAAGAACAAGAGAAGGTTTCGCCGCTCTGCTATCTGAAAACAGAAAATTTTTCGGCAAGCAGCAGTTTACTCGGTGATGATTTTCATAAGGAATTTGATTTCCTTTGGGATACCTTCGCCAGAGACAATGTCTGGGGCGGGAATCTTGATAGATACACTCAAACCGGCATCGATTCCAAAGGTATTGTGACTGTTGACGACGACTTTTTGCATAGGCTTGAAGGTTGGCGGAGAAAACTGGCAGACGATATTTATCGTAACAATAAGCATCTTACCGAAAAGGAACTCAACTTTGCCGTTCAGCAAACGTTGGACAGGATTGTATTTCTGCGGATTGCCGAAGACCGCGAAATTGAACCGGACAATAGCGTTGCCAAAGCCGTCGATACGTATGAAAATCGCGGCTCTTATCGTCAACTTTTCTGTTTGTTTGAGCGGGCTGACGAAAAATACAACTCCGGGCTTTTTAATTTTGAGGCAGATACGATAAGTCAATCGCTGTCAATCAGTAATAACATCATCAAGGAAATCGTTAATGCGCTTTACCGATACTATGATTTTTCGGTTATTCCGATAGAAATTCTCGGCAGTGCTTACGAGCGTTTTTTGGGGAAGACGGTTATTATTACGCCGGACAAGACGGCGGCTGTCATTGAAAAGCCGGAAGTCCGCAAGGCGGGCGGCGTTTTTTATACTCCGCAGTACATTGTGGAGTACATCGTCAAAAATACGCTCGGAACACAACTTGAAGGCAAGACGGCAAAGGAAGCCGCTCAAATTAAAATCGTTGACCCGGCTTGCGGCAGCGGAAGTTTCCTCGTCGGGGCATATCAGTTTTTGCTCCGCTGGTATCAAAAACATTACGCGGATAGGGGAGCGTCAAAAGGTCGTTCCAATGACCCGATTACACCGGACGGACTTCTCACGATAGAAGAACGCAAGCGGATTCTGCTCAATAACATTTACGGAACGGATATTGACGCAACTGCCGTCGAGGTAACCAAGTTATCACTTCTTCTGGAATGTATGAAAGGGGTTACCACAGCGACGGTCAATCGGCTCAAAAGTATGAACGAACGGGTTTTACCGAACATTGACGGGAATATCCGCTGCGGAAATTCGCTGGTCGGGAATGATGTCTATTTACAGGATAGAGCCGCATTTTCCGAAGAGGAAAAATACAAAATCAACGCTTTCGATTGGCGGCAGGAATTTAAGGACGTGTTTAAGAGCGGCGGCTTCGGTATTGTGATTAGCAATCCGCCGTATGGAGCGGCATTGACCGCTGCTGAGCGGGATTATCTGGAACGTCAATTTAACATCGGCAATACAGATACAGCGGCATTGTTTTTACTTCAGGCGCAGAAACTTTTACACGCAACGGGCAAGAGCGGCGTAATTATTCCGAAGGCGTTTACTTATGCGTCAAACTGGCAGAAAGTCCGGCAGGCTTTGCTCAATGATATAGAAAATGTCGCCGACTGCGGGCGGGTTTGGAACAAAGTCAAACTTGAAATGTGTATAGGCATTTTTCAAAAAGAAAACCGCCAAAAATACTTTACGTATTCCAGCCGAACCGGTAAGGATATTGACTTGCTGGGCAAACAGAGACGGTCTCTGTGTACAGAGTTCGATTTGATTCTAAACGGTATTAGCGAACAAGAAATCGCAATCGCCTTAAAGGTTAAACATAATAATAATGATAAGGTGCTTAACGATTTTATCGAAAACAGACGGGGCGGAATGTTGCAGGGAGAAATTTCTGAATCGGGCAGTATCCGGGTTTTGAGCGGTAAGCAAGTCCGCAGGTACTATTTAGAGACGGATAAAATCAAGGGACGAATCTACAAAGGACGTGTTACAGATGAAAAATCGCGGATTGCGGATAATGCCGTATTTGTACAAAATATCGTTGCGCACATTGCCCGTCCCGCACCGCATATTAAGATAATTGCTTGCTTAAATGATGCCGACAAAGAAAAATTCGTGATACTTGATACTATCAATCAGTTAACGGTAAAAACAAATTTATCCCCTGTCTTTGTACTGGCAATAATTAATTCGCGGCTTGTTTCGTGGTACGGCTATCATTTTGTTTATGCTCACGCAATTCGGACAATGCACTTTGACTCTACGGCGACAGCAAAGATACCGTTTCCCGACATTAACCTTTCACGAAAGGCAGACAAGCAGGTACATAACCGGATAGTTGACCTTGTCGGTCGGTTAATGGACTTGAAAAAGAAGGAAAAAGACGCCAATGAAATGCGGAGTTGGAACGTATTTCACCGCCAAATTGAGTCGATTGACGGTGAAATTGACCGCTTGGTCTATCGACTTTACGGACTGACGGACGCGGAGATTAAAATTATAGAAAAAGATGCGAAGGTATGACGAATGGAACCAGACGAACTCGGTAGGATTTACGAAGAAACTCTTGAAAACGATGTCCGAAAATCCGGCGGCATTTACTATACTCCGCAGTATATTGTTGATTACATTGTAAAAGACACAGTCGGAAAATTCGTTGAAGATAAATCATCGGCAGAGATTGACGAAATAAAAATCGTTGACCCAGCCTGCGGTGCTGGTATATTTTTACTCGGTGCCTATCAGTTTTTGCTTGATTGGTATAAAAAACACTACCGAAGGGAATTAACCTTTGAGGAGAGAACACATATTTTGAAGAACAATATCTATGGTGTTGATATTGACTCTTTTGCCGTCAAACTGACGAAATATGCTCTCCGGCAAAAATGCTCCAAAGGATTTGCAAGCGAGCGGGTTCTAGCGAACATTGACGGGAATATCCGCTGCGGAAATTCGCTGGTTGGTGAGAATTTTTACAAGGGCAAGGATTTGTCGCAGTTCAGCGACGAGTTTTTGCGGCAGGTCAACGCTTTTGATTGGCACAGGAATTTTCCGCAGGTGTTTGGGCAGAGTAGCGGCAGCAAGGCGGCAGGTTTTGACATTGTGATTGGCAACCCGCCTTACACGTATTTGATACCGGCAGTCATTCAGGAGTATTTTCAAGAGAATTACCAATTCCAGAATTATCAGAAGGATTTGTATCTCCTTTTCCTCGAAAAGTATTCCCAAATTTTGCGGCAGGGCGGCACCTTTGGAGTCATTGTTTCCAACACGTGGCTTTTGTCATTAACGTATCAAAAAATCCGGCAGTATCTGACATCACATTACACTTGGCGAAAGATTCTCCATTTACCGAAGCCGGTGTTTAGGCAGGCTGTGGTCGATACGCACTGTTTGATTTTTGACTACCAAAAGGCAGACGGAAAATATCAGTTCGATGTCGATGTCTATCAAAATGAGGAGTATCCGCTGCTTCACAAACTTTTGTCATCAGATATTCCCTGTGACGGTTCGCCGATTAACATTATAGCGGACAAAGACCTGCGCAAAATTGCCGGAAAAATTCTCAAACGGTGCCAGCCGCTGAAGGATTATTGTAACGTTTTTAGCGGAGTGGTTCCGTTTGAAAAAGGTGCCGGTACTCCGCCGCAAACGGCAAAGATGATGCGCACGAAGCCGTATGTCGTTGAGGGACAACGACCGGGCAAAGAGTGGTCGCCGCTTCTTCGCGGCAGTTTGATTCACCGTTACACCAACAGATGGGACAGAAATTATTGGATACTTTACGGAAATAATTTAGCGGCTCCCCGTAATCCGGCAATTTTCAAAGCGGATGAAAAAAATTGTGGTTCGTCAAACCGGCGATTCGTTGATTGCCGCATTGATAGGGAAAAATATTATTTGCCGGAAAAACCTTCACATCATTCTCAACAACAGCAAGTATGATTTGCGGTTTAT
>JAITQJ010000317.1 GCA_031288955.1 Planctomycetaceae bacterium
GGATACTGATAACACCCGGACGGCAGCCGGCAGCAGCCAAAGACAGGCACAGCGCAAATATCGTTAGCGGAAAACGCGGCATACATCGTACAGCAAGCAGAAAACGAATCTTTCTGTTCAACATTCCGTCTTTATTTTTTCCGGTAAAAATCAATCTCTTGTCTATTGCGATTTTATCAGATGCGTGTCCGTTCGGCAAGTGCAGGAATACGGTATTGTGCTATTATTTCCGGCGGAGTTGTTTTACGTAAAATCTGTTTAATCAGGAATAGACCTGTTCGGTAACCGAAAACCTCTAAATGTCAGCGTACGAGATTTTGCCGGAAATCCTTGATGCTTTCGCAGGTTGCCGCCGCTTGCAGCAGGGAATCCAAAGCGATTAAATCGGTCATAAAGAATGAATAGTTAACAATGAATAGTGAAGCGGCAGGTTATCCGTTTTCCTTCATTATTCACTATTCATTCTTAATTGTTCATTCTAACGGTTCATTCTTATTTTCACCGTACGAGATTTTGCCGGAAATCTTTAAATCTCTCGCAGGTAACCGCCAATTCCAACTGAATTGCCGGTACAAATGCCGGATGCCGCGCTATTCGCTCCATAAAATCGTTATACAACCAGCACCGGCAGTTGCAAGAGCGGACACTGCTTACAAGAGGATTCGCTAGCGAATCTGCGGCAATGCCGTCTCAATTTCCTCAAACGCCGGCGTTCGGCGGAAATCGGGCAAATCCTTGTACTTCAAGTTCTTATGTCCAAAGTACGTCCCGTAATACTGACCATTGGAATCCACCCACGTTGTCAATTTAATCCAATCCTCTTTCGGCATCTTCACCTCGTAATGTCCCTTATCAAGCAATTTGACTAATTTGCTTTCGTAAGAACCTAACGAATACGGCGGCAGATAATGATTGTTCCCGCCCTTCGGGTGGTTTTCTCCAATGACAGTAAAAGGTTTCCACTTCATCAACGTTTCATAAGACCGATTAAAGAGTCCCGTCAACGTTCCTTCAAGATTGATATTGCCTTCAGCCTTTCCTGCCTTATGACATTCAACACAGTGCCTATCAAGTACCGGCTGCACATCTTCAAAATACGACAGCGGTCTCGCTCCGCTGACCTCGCCCGGCTGCGGTCCCGGTACACTGGACGGACGGCGCAACGCCATCGGTGCTTTGCCCGAACCGACTGTCGGCGATTCCGATGCCCGCTCGTGGCAGCCGACGCACGACCGGATTTCGCCCGGTCGGTAATTCACAAAAGTACGTTCCCGCTGAATCTCCCGATAATTTTCGTCAAGAGCCTGAATAAAAATGTTCTTGTCCGCCGGAACAACAAAGTTAGCACTGCCGTCCGTTTCCACCGGAACAATTCCGTATTGTGCCTTGAGTCCCAGATGTGCATTCATCGTGATAACGGAATGTTGCTGGTCATATTCGTCGCCGTCCCAGTATCTTCTCGCCGACCACGGACGCGGAACGTGTTCGTTTATCCGCAGGTATTTCACCGTTCCCCGCTTCACGCCGTCCATTCCGGCATAAACATCGACAACAACGAGACGGGCTAAACCCTTGGCGGCTAATTCCGGGTTTCGGGCAACAGACGGCATACCGGGCGTTTTGACGGCTTTGACGGGAATCGGACACCAAAGCGACGTATGCGGTGCGCGGTAAAGCGGTTCCCGCACTCCTGAATCGTTGATGTAATAAAGCCCGTAACCGTTGGGAGCGTTCCATCTTTTATCAGGATTATACGAAACGAGGAATTCGTGTTCGTTAATCGGGAACGGGTCCATAAACAGCGGTCCTTTATCGGTATTGCCTCTGCCGCTGTGGTCGTCTTTTGCTCCTTTCACCTGAACACAGGCGTTGCGTACCGACTCCGGTTCAAAGAGCCGGACAAACTTTTGTCCGGCTATCGGCTTTTTCCAACCCCACTGGTCTTGCTGGTCAATGTCCGGTGTAACATAGCGGACACCGTCCACCGTTCGGCGGTTATATCTTGTATCAACAAGGAGAACCGGTCCCAGTCCGACAGGCATATGCGGCGCACCGATACACACGAACTTCGCCGATTCACCGGGTATCTGCCTTGCCGTGTTAAAAACTGACGGATACGCAATGTTCGCCCCGTAAATTTCAAACGATGCCGTACCATCGGGATTGATTGCCCAAAGTCCTTTATTCGTTACTGAACCGTTGTCCACATACTCCCAGCGGGTATAAAGAATTCGTCCGTCCTCCATCACGGTCGGACAGGATTCCGACAGAGCGTTGTTCGATAATTTTTCGAGTTTTCCGTCTGGATAGGCACGGTAAAGAACGGAAACGGTCAGCACATCGGGACCGTCGCAGAGAATACCGTATTCACACCGGCTCGACGTGAACACGAAACCGCCGTCTGGCAAATAAGCAGGGTGCATATCGTCAGTATGGTGAAAATAGACACCGGCTCCGTGTCCGCGGTAATTCGCCCACGTTTGGCTTATCTTGTTGTTTTTATCCATCCGGTATTTTGCGATGCGTTCCTCTTCGTCTGCCGGCGGAAAAGTCAACTGCTTCAGATTGCTGCCGTCAATGCCGACCTCCCAAATCCGGTAACCTTCGCCCACCTTCGCTTTGTAATCGAAGATGACTTTTTTCGCATCGAAAGACAGATTACAGCGTCCGATGATACCGCTTGCCAATGACGGAACGAGATTTTTTACGCTGCCGTCTTTCAGATTCAAAAGGCAGAGTTCCGTCCCGAAAATCAGGGAACCGTCAATAAAGTCGGTGTAATAGTGCGAAGATTGAAACGTTGCCCGCTTGATAAACAATATATGCTGCACGTCCGGCATTATCTGCTGGACGTGCTTGCGGTTTTCCGTCATCGTTTGCAATTCAAGCGCCCATCGGGCTTGTTCTTCGGCGGTTTCGATTTGAGCGAAACAACCGGCATCGGCAGGCAATTCTTTTTCGGCGGTGATACGAAAGCCCCGCAGATGCGGCATATATTTATCGACCGCAAGCGTCAGCGTCATTTGTCCCTTGACGAGTTTTACTCCGTTAGGGGCAATGTTTGTCCATTTGAGGTGTTCGGCGAAAAATCCGCCGGTTGGTTCGGCGAGAACGGATTTGAATTCGTGCGTTTGTCCGGCTTGGATAAGCGTGATATTTGCCGGTCGGGTCTTTTGCGAGGCGTAGAGAAATTGAATGTAATACGTACCGGCATCGGCAATGTTTGTCTGCCAAGTAACAGAACCTTTATCGCTGTGCAGAACGCCGAGGTTATCCCAGCGGGATTCAGCACCGACGTAGTTGCCGACGCAACTGCTGTATTGCCTTGCCGGACAGACGACATCAGCGGCAAAAACGGGAGCGGCAAGCAGCATTAACACAAAAAAATTGCGGAACATCGGAAAACTCCATACGAACGGTGAACGGGACACACTGAATTATAGTCCGGCGAGTTTTATCTTGCAAGTTCTAACTTTTTTGCGGTTTGACGAAAGAGACTAAATGGTTGTGTTCCAGAGCAGTTGAACGTTGTAGTGAGCAATAATCATCCGGTCAAACGGGTCGCGGTGATGCAAAGGCAATGTCATCATCGTATAAACGTGTTCTGGACGAATCATCAGAATTTTGATGTCGTTGTCGAGGGCTTGTTCAATCAAAATATCCAAAGACGGGTTCAATTCCAACTTGCCTGCACCAATTTTAATGCCGAGTTCCCATATTGAAACAATACTCAAATAAACGGCATTTTGAGGGTCATCTATGGTCTTGCGCAGCCAGACGGGCAACTGGGGGTCGTCAAGGATCAGCCAAATAAAAGTATGAGTGTCCAGCAGTATCTTCATCGCTACTTATGTGTATTCTCTAAAGTCGTCCAAAGGTTCGTCAAAATCGTCGTGCATAATGATAGTGAATTTATCCTTTGCCCAGCCGCTTCGCCGGAAATGTGCCGGCTTCTGTGGTATTATCAACTCGCTTTCGAGACGCTTGTCGATAAAATCGGCTATTTCCGTCTTAATTGAATCCGGTAAAGCGGCAATTCTTGTCAAAAGACTATTGTCTCTACTGTCTGTAGCCGTACTCATTGAAAACTCCTGCAATTCAAATCGTCCTGAACAACAATCATAACCGTTACGGACAGGTTATCAAGAAGATTGTTCAAAATGCCTCAACATTCGTGCCGGAAAAAGTCTCTTTGCAATCGGATATTCTTTTGGTAGAACAGGGGGACGTGTTTTTGCCGCCTCCTTCGGCGGCTAAATCGAACAACGCATAAATTGGTTTTTCACCAGAAATGCAACCACACAGCAATACCCCCCCCCTGAAAAATGGACTATTCGCAACCGATTACACCGGCAATCGTTCTCGGCAGCGGATTAACTAATCGCCTTTTTCCTCGATATTTACGCTTTCCCTGTTCTGCGGCTACGCTTTTAATTGGAATTTGCTGACCATTTCCTGGAGGTTTGTCGCCATTCCGCTCATCTCGTTGGCGGCACTCGCCGACTCCTCCGCCGCTGCCGT
>JAITQJ010000328.1 GCA_031288955.1 Planctomycetaceae bacterium
CTCATCGGCAGATAACTTTTTCAGAATCCCTACCGCCTTGCCAATCATCGGATTATTCGACGCTAACATTTCCAGTTCCTCCTCTTTCTTCGTCTTGAAAAATTGTAACCAATTATACAATTCCGATTTTTCTTTTCGTTTCGGTAACTTCGGCAACTCTAACGTGTTCACTTCAAGCAAGTCGGAAAACTCCGACTCGTGCTTTCGGTCATACAAGCGGAAAACGTGATGATATGCCGGACTCTTCGGAATTAACTCAAAGTCTGTTATCACTACACTAATGCCCCGCTTGATAACGGCATAATCATCTCCTGCGCCAATCTGCTCCGTTATCATTTTGGCGAGGTAAAATATCAACCGCTCCCGCATTGGTGCCGTCGGTGCAACTTGGATTTCTACGTCAATGACTTTACCGGTCGGGGTGTGAATCTTTACGTCACGGATACCGAGTTTATCGTCCAGCAGGTCGGCTTTCAAATGCGGGTCAACGACGGTTATTTTTTTGTATTCTTCGGCGGGCAAGTCGAGTACCGCTTGCAAAAATGCTGCCAATACGTCCGCATTGCGCTGGTCGCCGAAAATCAACTTGAATACAATGTCGGACTTCGGCGAGAGCAGCATTATGCGGTTAAAGTTTTACGGTTCGGTTTAGAAGTATTATATCATAAAAAACGGGGGACTTATATCCCCCGCTCGTTAACCGCAAACGGCTGTTCCATTAAGGGACGCGTCTCTCAATGCTTGCCTTTAACACCAGGTCAATGCGGTCTCCGAGTACCGCCAAATGCGACCGGCTGCCGCTGTCTAACTTTACGTTTCCATTGCCAAGCAACGCTTTAATGTCTGCCGAAATTTGCCGTAACTGCGTCTGCGCCAGTGCTTGTCCGAAACTCATATCAAAGTCATTCCATTGCAGCCGTCCCAACGCATACATCGACAGAATATCGAAATAATAGAGTTGCAGCGTCTGCCGCACTGCCGGTACTGCCGGCTTACGGGACGTGAATTCTCCGACCTTAATTGTCTTCAATTCACTAAACACCGTTTTCGTAACAGAATCAAACAACTCGTCCGCCGTCAAAGCATCTTCGCCTTCTTTCACCCGAAACGCTGTATCTGCCAAACCGGTTAATACCTGCGGATTTATCATATCTTCGAGAACGGAACATTGCACGGTACCAGTCAAAAGACCGAGAGGAACTCTGCCGGATGCCGTGATTGAATTTCCTGACAGCCAGACTTCCTGTCCGAACTTGTTATAAATGTCCGGCGTAATTTTGAACGCATCCGCAGCGAACATATTTTCCGAGAGCCATTTCACCGCCTCCCGCTGCTTTGCCGTTTCAACCGGCTGTGTCGGCAGCCGGTTGCCGGGGTCGCCCTTGCGGTCGCGGTTCTTGTACAAACCGCCGATACTTGCCGAAACGCTCCAAGTGCTGCGGTAACGGTCAAGAACAAGCATCATATAATAACGCCCGACATCACGGTACGAACCGTTTTCGCGCATTGCCCTTTCTAAAATATCCGGCAGGAACTGATTGTAACGTTCCAAAGTTGTCTTCGCATAATCCAGCGGGTCGCTGCCTAAATCACGCGGCAATGTCCGAGGGTCTAATGTGTCGTTAAAAAATAAATCTTCATCAGTAGCGTAATGGTTTCCCTTTTCGGCTTGCTTCGCCGCAATTTTTGACAACTCCTTTGTCTCGCCGTCCGTACCGCCGCTGACGATTTTGTAACCGTATTCTATTGCCAAATGGTCATACGGACCGAGTGCGGTCATAAAGTAATCGCCCTGCACTTTACCTTTCGCCGCAAGGTTTAACGCCAGATAATCCATCACCGAACCCGCAATGCCGTACTCTTTGGAACGGTCAGGACGGTTCATTTCCTGCAAAGTCAGCCAACTGCTCGCCTGAAAATTATGCCGCAAGCCGAGCGTATGTCCGACTTCGTGCATCACCACGTCCTTGATACCTTCCTGAATGAACTTTTCTAATTTCTCCTTGCGTTTTTTATCCTTTTCCGTATCGCTGCCCGCTTTTTTAGCGGCTGCATCTTTACCGGTATCTTTGCCGTCATTCTTGGCGGTTTCTTCCTTCTTCTCTTCCGGCTTCTTGTCTTCTGACTTTTTGTTTCCGTCCTTGTTATTGCCGTTTTTCTCCGCTTCAACTTCTTTCTTTTTCGCTTCCTCCTTTTCCTCTGTTTTGTCTTCAGCGTCAAAAGCCAATGCTAACAAAGCAATTTGAGAGGCTTTTTCCTGAATATACGAGCAGGTGCAGTTGTAATGTCCGGCATCGTGCGAATGTTCCCGCGCCGCTTTATTTGCCTCCATTCGTTCCCGATAGCGGGCAAACGGAACCAACTTGCCGCTGGTCTGTTGGTCAGCGTTCTGTTTCGGAGGCGGATTGAGTAATTCGGCAACCTGATAATCGAAACGCGACTGCCAGAAATCAATCCAGGCGGCATCGAAAATAATATCGGCATCAATAATTTCGCCCGTCAACGGATTCACGCGGCTCGGTCCCATTGCAAAACCGGCATCCGATGTAATCCAGCGGAACGTGTTGTAATTCACGTCTTCACTGTCCCACGTATCGCTATCTGCCTGCTGCCGGACTTCGATAGCATTGATAAAACCGGCTTTTTCAAACGCCTTGTTCCATTCCAGAATTCCTTGACGGACGGCATCGCGGTATTTGAACGGTACGGTTTTCTCAATCCAAAACACTATCGGCTTTTTCGGCGGCGACAGTGCAGCGTTCGAGTCGGCTTTTTGCAGATTCCAGCGGTTGATGTAACGGATTTGATGTTCGTCTTCGGCTGCACGGGAGAAATTTGTATGTGCTGTTGTAAAGTATCCGATACGAGGGTCGGCAAGACGGGGGGAATAACCGCCAGACGGTAATTTGCTTATCGAATAATGAAGCGTAACGCCGACCGCTTTGGGGTCAGGCGATGCGGAACTACCGCCGCCGTAATAGTAACCTCCGCCGCCGCTGTACGTTGCAGCAACGCGGAACTCCATATTATTGCTGAAACCTTTGACTGTCCCCCAGTTTGAGCGGTTGCGGTCAAACGAACCGATGCGCAGACCGGGAAGGTCGGACATAAAAATAGCCGCAAGGTCAATTACGTCGCCGCCGCCTTCGCCGATTGCCGCAATCGGCAGACTGTAAAGGATGCTGTCGGAATAGGCAACCTCAACGGCTTTGGCTTCGGGCGTGCCGGAGTCCGCTTTGAAACGGATATTGCGGCGGACGACTTGAATTCTGTCATCAACTTTGCGGAATTGCCAAAGCCAATCATCGCCGAATTGCAGGGTATAACCGCCGATTGGCGACCGGCCGGAACCTTTGGCAATCGCCATTGCAATCAGGTAATCCGTATTGAGATTGGAGCCTTTAATTTCGGCAAACAGTTTGTCTTTCTTCTGGTAGAAAGTGAGCAGTCCGTCGATTTTTTTGGCATCGGGCAGGACATCTTTGATGGGTTTCGGCTTGTCCCTGTCCTCTTTTTTGGCATCGGCGGACGTTCCAACCGATACGGTCGATACGACCGGCACAACTGGTGTAACGGTCTGCGCCGACGAGGCGGGAACAATCGCCGCTAGCACAACGGCTGCGAGGAGCAGCGGCAGGGCAGACGAAAACGCAGAGCGTGTTTGGAAATGTGTTGTCATTGTCGTTATTTTTGGTTAAATAGGCAAATTGGAGAGTTTGCGTAATATAATTATAGTTTGCTGATTGAAAAAAGCAAGAAAATACAATGGGAAAAGGATTTCTGACGGCAGTATAACATACACCGCGCAAGCAATTTTGCTTGCGCTTTGTAGTGTGGTAAACGAGTGGTACTTGACAGGCGGGGATTTTTTGTGATAATTCAATCTCGCATTGGGGCGGTTAGCTCAGTTGGTTAGAGCACTAGCTCGACAAGCTAGGGGTCACAGGTTC
>JAITQJ010000301.1 GCA_031288955.1 Planctomycetaceae bacterium
GAATCCGTTTATATTTCAGGAGATTCAAGATATGAGACGTAAAACATTTGACGAAGTGATGGAAGAAGCAGGGGTAACGGCAAAGTGGGTCAATCGCGGCATTGCCCTTGGAGAAGTTCGCGGCGAAGAACGCGGCATTGTTCGCGGTGAGGAACGCGGCATCATCCGCGGCAAGGCAAATGCCGTCATAACGGTACTTTTTGCCCGATTCCAGTCTGTTCCCAAAACGATTCAGGACAGTATCAAGTCATATACCGACTTAATCGCTTTGGATTCCCTGTTAGAAGCGGCTGCGACTTGCGAAAACATTAAGGATTTCCGGCAAAATCTCGTACGGTAAAAAGTTGCTGCATAAATAGACTTATTCCGTAATATGTCATTGCGATAATCCTCATAGAACGTCCTAAAAATAAGACGAAAGCATTTCTTGCGGACGAAACTTGTCTGTACTGCAATCAACGGAGGAATGAAAATCCAGTTACCGAACAAGTCTATTGACAACGGGAACGGCTGCCGTCTGTTTTTTCTATTATCCTTCTATTTTCTACGTTATGACAAAAGATTACAATGGACTCGTTTCATAATTGTCTGTATTTAGATAGTGCAAGAACGTGGGGCGTACGCCCCACGATAGTTTTTAACCACGAAAGGATCTTTTTCTTAATATCCTTTTCCTGTTGAGAATGAATCTCATCTGTGCTATACTGAATTGCGGAATGAAAATCTACTCACCGAACAAGTCTATTGGAAGATAACGGATGAAATTTTTTACACTGACGTATTGGAAACGGTATTTGTCTTACGCCTTTGTTAAAAGTAAATTGCAGCGGACACTGCGAAGAGTCCACTGGCTCTTTATCAAAGCGCATCTGCGAAAAAAATATGGAATGGGAACTCGCGAAAGTTATTCCCGCTGTGGCGAAGATTTAATCGTGCTGCACATTTGGGAACACCTTATGGGGCGTTTGGACAAGATAACGTATCTGGACATCGGAGCGTATCATCCTGTCAACGGCAGTAATACCTGTTTGTTGTATAAAAAGGGGATGCGGGGTATCAACGTTGAACCAGACCCTGTACTCTTTGAAAGGTTTTCTGTGCAGCGTCCCGAAGACATCAACCTGAATGTCGGTATCAGTTTTGAAGAAAATACCGAAGCCGATTTCTACGTGATGGAATCGCAGGTTTATAATACTTTTTCAAAGTCGTCTGCCGATGAGGTTGTCCGCCGGAAAGCCACTCGATTAACCAAAGTTATCAAAGTACCGCTTTGGACGATAAATAGTATCTTCGCAAAATGCCGTGCTGAAGTGGATTTCGTTACTCTTGATGCCGAAGGGCTTGATGCCGAAATTATGAAGACGTGGAATTTTGAAAAACACCGCCCTGCCGTTTTTTGTATTGAATCCAAAAAACTTGACCGGCTGATGAAACAGGCTGGCTACAGTGTCGTTGAACGAACTGATTTGAATACAATATACGCCGACCACACAACTGTCCGTATCAAGCCGAATATCAATAAAACACCATAGCGAACGGTTTTTTGTTTACTGTCTTCGCAGCACGTTCAATTCTGTGTAGTTTTCATTGCACAAAATTTAGGACAGCACATCGTACAGTAATTTTCGTTACAATCTGCCGTATGACATACAACTCCATTATTCTTCAATAAAATGCCGGTTACCGTTTCGCTCGCTTCCCGTAGTTATGATATTGCCGTCGGCAGCGGAAATCTGAATAACGCCGGTTCACTTCTGGCTTCATTCAAGCCCGTTTCACGCGCCGTTATTCTGACCGATGTCAACGTTCAATCCTTCGGCTATGCTCAAAGCGTTGCCGCTGCTATTGCCGATGCCGGTATTGATGCCAGCATACTGTCTGTTCCTGCCGGCGAACAAAGCAAATCTATCGAAACCGCCGACACACTTTGGCAGACCTTACTCGAAGACGGCACCGACCGCAAAGCCGTCCTCGTTACAGTCGGCGGAGGAGTTATCGGCGACCTCGGCGGATTCGTTGCCGCAACGTACGCAAGAGGTATCCGTTTTTTTCAAGTCCCGACAACGCTCCTCGCCCAAGTTGACAGCAGCGTCGGCGGTAAAGTCGGCATTGATTTACCGAACGCAAAAAATATGGTCGGGGCATTTCATCAGCCGCTCGGCGTGCTGATTGATACCGAAACACTTCAAACGCTGAGCAATGAACAATATTTATGCGGACTCGGTGAAGCCGTTAAATACGGTGAATCTCTCGATGCCGGTCTGTTTGAATATCTCGAAGAGAACAGCGGAAAAATCAACCGCCGTGATAACGAAGTGCTGCAAAAAATTGTCTCCGAATGTTGCCGAATTAAGGCACAAATCGTTTCCGAAGACGAATACGAAACAACCGGCAGACGGATACTGCTCAACTACGGACATACCTTTGCGCATAGTTTTGAAACGATGAGCGGCTTTACGCTGCTGCACGGTCTTGCGGTTGCTTCGGGAGCAATGTGTGCTGCTCAACTTGCCGTGAAACTCGGTCTGATTGACGATGCGCTGCGGCAGCGTTTTGAACAGTTGCACAAGTCTCTGCATTTGCCGGCGGAAATACCGGTGAACATCAATGCCGATGAAGCCGTTGCACTGATGCAGCACGATAAAAAAACGGAGTTCGGGGAATTGAATTTTGTCTTGCCGACTGGTTTGGGGCAGTGCAAAACGGTCAAATGTACTCCGCAAACAGTTCGGGATTCGGTCTGGGGATAACCAGTTCGGCAACGAGCAATCCTTGTTTTCGGACATCGGCAGCGGCGGCTTCGACAGCAGCGGTAACATCGGATACACTGCCGGTCATCAGCAAAAGTCCTTTTCCGCCCAGAGCCATTGCCAGATGCAGGCGAAAGAGAGTCACGTTGGCGGCTTTACCGGCGGCATCTGCGGCAGCAATGGCACTGACACCGCTGAATGTTTCAATTACGCCGAGTGCGCCGATTTCATCGGCATTCAACACAACGGACTGTGAAAGGGCGGGGAAAATACCGTCGTAAGGATTGGCAGCGACAAGGGTATCGACAACGGCATCAGCACCTTGGTTGACGGCGGTATCCATAGCGGTTTCAACAGCACTGATATTACCGCTGAAAACGATGAAGTATTTTCCGCTGCAAATTGTCCGGGCGATAAGTATTTCAATGGCAGCGGCTTTGAGCATTGCATCTTGAACTTTGAACCCTGCCGCTATGCTCGACAGTTCAATCGCACCAACCGATTGGGACATAATTTGATGATATAAAATAGACAGACACCGTGAATTGTACCGCTATTCATTGATTTTTCAATAGATTCAGAGCCGCTGCCGGCGGACAGCGGATTGTCCGTTGTCCGCCGGCAGTATTATTTCTTGGCTCTAGACAAGCATCTCGTGTATTTTTTAGTAAT
>JAITQJ010000406.1 GCA_031288955.1 Planctomycetaceae bacterium
GTCAAAAAAACGCTCTGCATTCGCCGACAAACATCTGCCGAACCCCGCCAAAGTGATTAGACAAGTCGCTGCTGAAACACCGGCAGACAGCATTTGGGATAATCCGCAAATGTATGCCAACAGCGGACAGCCGGCAGCGGTGGAATCATTCGCCGGCGCGCCGGTTGCCGGTACGCCGACCGGCGCGCCGTATCCGCCGCAATACACTGCTCAAACACCGCCGCCGGCAGCGAACTATCCGTACAACGCCTTTCAAAATCAATATGCGGCGAACCCTTATGGCAGCGTTAATCCCTACGCACCGGTCAATCCGTTTGCGAATCCCTACGCGGCAAACAATATGTCCGGCAGTCCCGACCCATACACGTCAATGTATTATCCGCAGCCGCAGGAACAAGACCCGAACATCGTTTATCAAACGTTGTTAGTGCAGGAGTTGGCACGCCGGCAAGCCGAGGAAATGAAAGCGGAAGGGGGTGCAGCCAACGGCAGCGGAAAGCCGGAGGAAGAAAACGAAAACGGCGCAAAATCTGCCGCCGAAAGTTGGACTTCGAGCAAACTTATGCCGGTCAAAGTTACGTCGCCGCTTTGGGAAACGTGTCTGTCGGCTTGGAAAACGATGGGATTGTTTAATTCGCCGACAGGTCCAGACCGCGGCTGCGGTCATCCGCTTGTCAATAAAAGTTGGCTTGACCATCCGTATAGTTTCGGCGGTTTCATCGGTCCGTTGATAGGCTCTAAAATAACGGACAACATCAAACAAAAGAACGGCAGTAACGGCGGAATGATTTTCGGTTACAATATGAATGATTATTGGGGCTTGGAATCGCGGATTTACTTTTCGTCGCTTGAATTCCATAATGCTGCCGGTGCGGATTGGGTGAATCAGTTAGCGGCTATTGATGCGTCGGTCAATTATTATCCGCTGGGCAATGCCAAATGGCGACCGTTTCTCAAATACGGTTTTGGAGCAGGACGGGAAACACTTTCGTTAGTGAACGGAGGCGGTACAGCGGGAGGAAAATTCTCTGATACCGTAGTTACGATGCCGACGGGGATTGGAATGAGGTACTGGTGGAACGACCGTTTAGCGGTGCAGAGCGATATTATTTGTAACACGATTTTTGCATCGGGCATTGCGAAATCGCAGAGTCATTGGTCGTTCGGACTTGGTTTAACGTATTCTTTCGGCTCGAATCAAAAGAAGCGTCCGGTACAGTATTGGCCCGCCGTACCGAGTATGGGGTCAAAATGGTAGCGGTCATTCCGCCTCTTTTACGTTGTATAATCCGAGTTAAGCCGCACGTACTCCGCCGTTAAATCCGTTGTCCAAAACCGGACAGATTCGCTGCCTTCCGATAAGCGTAAAACGATATGTGTATCGCGGTTTTTCCGTATCGAATCGGCAGCCGCCGCTTTGTCAAACGGCACCGGTTCGCCGCCGTCAAACAACGGAATACCGTTGATATGCAGCGACACTCCTTTCGGATTGTACGCAACTCCCGCCGTTCCTGATGCCGAAACGATTCGCCCCCAATTCGGGTCAGCACCGCAAATTGCCGTCTTGACCAGCGCATCTTCGGAAATCTTTCGGGCAATTTTTTTTGCCTCTTCCGCATTTCGGCAGCCCTGAACGTCAACGGTAACAAAATGTGAAGCCCCTTCGCCGTCCGCCGGTATTTTTACCGCCAACTCGATGCAAATTTCCCGCAGCACGGCAGCAAAACGTTCCCGGTCTTTCGGCAGCATTGCGTTTTCCGCTGCCGCTCCGTTTGCTAATAATAACAGCGTATCGGAAGTGCTTGTGTGTCCGTCAATGGTGATGCAGTTGAATGAAACGTCAGCGGCTTCGCTAATCAAACGCTGTGCGTCTGCCGGTTCGAGAAACGCATCGGTAAAAACGACCGCCAGCATTGTTGCCAGATGCGGCGCAATCATTGCGGCACCTTTACAAATACCGGCGAGACGTATTTCCGTCCCGTTTTCTAACCGGAAACTTTTAACGGCGTATTTTTCAACGGTATCGGTTGTCATTATGCCTCGTGCGGCATTGAGAAAAGCGTCATCGGTTGTGTTTAATGCAGCGGCGGCGGCTTTAATTCCGCTGCGGATTTTGTCCATCGGCAGCATCGTGCCGATAACGCCGGTTGACATCACGAGACCTTTGTCAGGTTCTCCGCCGATACTTTGTGCGGCGAGAGCGGACATTTCTTCGGCATCTTTGATGCCTTGTTCTCCGGTGCAGGCGTTAGCACATCGGGAGTTTCCGATGACGGCGCGAAAGCCTGTGCCGGGCAGACGTTTCCGGTCAACTTGTACGGGTGCGCCGCAGACGAGATTCGGCGTGAACACACCGGCGGCGGCTGCCGGCTTGTCGGAAACGAGCAGCGACAAATCGGGAACAGACGCATCGGACTTTAATCCGCAATGCACTCCTGAAAAACGGTATCCCAGCGGCAGATTCATTAAACGCAGTCAAACGGTTAGAGCCGATTCATTGTACACCGCCGTTTTCCGTAGTCAAGTTGCCCCGCCGTCAGCCGCCTGAATTGCCCCGCTGATATTTTTAGGGCTTTACTTTTTGTCAAGATAAGTTAGAATTATGCCGAAAATACCAATTATAGCGGTGCAACGAGGCACTTCGCTAACCCACGACATCAATTATGGCTGATATCAAAGAACGAGTAATTAAAATCATTGCCGACCAACTCGGTAAGGATGCCGCTGAAATCACTGAAAGAACGGATATTCCGAACGACCTCGGGGCGGATTCCCTTGACCTCGCCGAACTGTTGATTTCTTTCGAGGAAGAATTCAATATCACGATTGACGAACAAGATGCACAAAACCTCGTTAGCGTCGGCGATGTTATCAATGCCGTCGAAAAAGCAACGAGTTAGATTAACTGAAGAATGAATAATGCAGACAATCCGCTGCCGGTAAAACACTGCGGCGGCGGAATACTGATTTTCATTATTCATTGTTCATTATTCATTATTTGATGAATCGTGTTCTCGTTACCGGTTATGGTCTTGTTACACCGCTGGGCTTTAATGCCGAGTTGGTCTGGGAGAGGGTTTGCCGCGGCGAGTCGGGAATCCGCCTGATAAGTTTGCCGGCAATCTACGTTTCGGGTACTCCCGGTTCATTACGCGGCGAACAACTCCGCAGCAGAATTGCCGGCGAATGTCTGGACTTTTCGACCGACGGTTATCTGCCGCAGCACGAGGCGAA
>JAITQJ010000409.1 GCA_031288955.1 Planctomycetaceae bacterium
ATTATCATCATCTTTGGACGATGAATCCTGACGGCACGCGGCAGATGGTCTATTTCGGCAATATGCACGCCGGAGGGGTTTTTATTGATGCCAAACCGATACCGGGCAGCGAAAAAATCGTTGCTTCTTTTGAGCGGAGCGGACACGGCGGAGTGGAACACAACGGCTGGGTCGCCGTGATTGACCCCCGCAACGGTCCTGATGACCGGAGTATGGCGCGGGTCATTACCCAAAACCGGGGGTTCCGTGACCCGTGGGCTTTTTCGGAGAACGCTTTTATGGCAGCGTTTGAGGATAAAATCGTGTTAATTGACGGCAGCGGCGAACAACAATCGCTCTTTACCATCCCGAAGGATTGGCAAAGCACCGTTTCTGCCGGTAAGGTCATTCGGGACAAGACCGAAATCAGGGCGAATTTAAGTGCGCTGATGATTCACGAACCCCGTCCGCTGACTCCGCATCCGAGAGAACGCATCGTTGGCGAAACCGTCAATCCGTCCAAGGAGACCGGCAAACTGACGCTGGTCGATGTTTATCACGGACGGAATATGAGCGGTGTAAAACGCGGCGAAATCAAAAAACTGCTCATCATTGAAACACTTCCGATGCCGATTCATTACACCGGCGGAATGGAGCCGATGACTTTCGGCGGTTCGTTCACGCTCGAACGGGTTGTCGGTACCGTGCCGGTTGACCCTGACGGTTCGGCACATTTTGAATTGCCGGCAACGCGGGCGTTCTTTTTCGTGGCATTGGACAAAGATGATTTAGCGGTGAAGCGGATGCAGTCATTTCTTTCGGTAATGCCGGGAGAAAACACGGCTTGTATCGGCTGCCACGAGGAACGGACAGCGACACCGCTGCGGAGTTCCAGATACCCGACTGCCGCCAAGCGTCCGCCGAGTCCGATAACGCCGCTTGCCGATTACAAGGGAGTCGATTATGCCGGTCATAAATTGAACGAGCCGCCGAACATTCCCGACGTGATTGATTATCCGCGTGATATTCAGCCGATTTGGGATGCGCATTGCGTTCAATGTCATTCGCCGGAAAAGCGGGACGGCAATGTTTCGCTTGTCGGCGACCGGGGACCGATGTATTCTATCAGTTATTTCACGATAACAGCGAAATCGCTTGTTGCAGACGGCAGAAATCGTCCGCTGGGAAATTATCCGCCGCGGACACTCGGCAGCGGGGCGAGCAAACTGATGAAGTATTGCGATGGTTCGCATTATGATGCAAAACTGACGGAGCGGGAAAGAACGCTGCTGCGGCTTTGGATTGATACCGGCGCAGCGTACCTCGGAACGTATGCCGGTTTGGGCAGCGGAATGGTCGGCGGTTATGCAATCAACACGCTTGACCGGCAGGATTTGCAGTGGACGGAAACGCAGGCGATGGAAAAAGTGTTGAAGGAAAATTGCGTTTCGTGTCATACGGGCAAGCAACTTGCGCCGGGTGTTGCCGGTCTTCTGCCGCTTTCTGCTTCGCACGAAATTGCTCATACGTGGTGGGTTGCGGATTGGAATGACGGACGGAATCCGAACGATGTCCGCCGCAAGTATGCGCGGCATTTATTGTATGATTTAACGTATCCTGAAAAGTCAACGCTGCTCCTTGCACCGTTAGCGAAGTCGGCTGGGGGATATGAATCGTGCGGTAAGGCAATTTTGACCGGCAGGAACGATGCCCGTTATGAGACGATTTTAGCCGGTATTCAACGGGCGAAACAGCAATTAGATACGGTAAAGCGTTTTGATATGCCGGGTTTTCAGCCGCGCCCGGAATATCTTCGGGAGATGAAGCGTTTCGGTATTTTGCCGGTTGATTTTGATGACAAGCAGCCGGTTGATTATTACGACCTTGACCAACGGTACTGGCAATCGCTGTGGTACAAACCGCTGTAGAGAGAAGTCATCGCCAAGTCATCGCCGGTATCTTTGCGGCTGCCGGCGGTGATTGTATAATGCTTGGCACTTGCCAGACATCTCGCGTATTTTTTGCGGACAGCGAACAACAAAAAGCCGTCCCAAAAAAGACGTGCAGTGCAAGTGCAGAAAAAAGGATTGTACCCGTCTTTTGCATTATTTAACCACAAAGTTGACCATTTTCCCTTTGACGATAATTTTTTTGATTATCGTTTTGCCTTGTAACAATTCGGCAATTTTCGGTTCCGATAACGCAGACTGCTCCATTACGTCCTCGTTTGCATCCGGTGTTATCACAATCTTGGAACGCAATTTGCCGTTTATCGACACCGGTATTTCAAGTGCCGTCTCTATCAGTGCTGCCTCGTCAAAAGACGGAAACGATTCATAAGCCAGCGTCCCGGTATGTCCCAGTATCGACCACAACTCCTCGCAAATATGCGGAGCAAAGGGCGAAAGTATCAACACAAAAGACTCCATCGCCGATTTTGGACGCACGGACTCTTTGAGGAAAAAATTCGTGAACTCCATCATTCTTGCAATCGCCGTATTAAACGACATATTACGGATGTCCTCTGTTACCGCCTTAATCGTTTTATGAAGCACCCGATTTTGTTCCGCCGCCGGCGCAATATCCTGAACCGCCGTATTCAGTTTTGCCGGTGAATCAGCCTCCGTCTCTCTATCGCCGGCATCAACGAGCATTTTCCAAACTCTATCCAAAAAACCGCGGACACCGCTGACGCTGTCCATTGACCAGGGCTTAACCGACTCCAACGGTCCCATAAACATCTCGTAAAGCCGCAGCGAATCCGCTCCGTGTTTCGCAACCACATCATCAGGATTGATAACATTACCGCGGCTCTTGGACATCTTTTGACCGTCTTCGCCGAGTATCATTCCCTGATTGACCAGTTTTTGAAACGGCTCCGGTTGCGAAACAATGCCGTAATCGTACAAAACCTTGTGCCAAAATCGGGCATACAATAAATGTAACACAGCGTGTTCCGCTCCGCCGACATACAAGTCCACCGGCATCCAGCGTTTTTCCAACTCCGGCGCAACGGGCTGCTTACCGTTCTTCGGGTCAATAAAACGCAGATAATACCAGCACGACCCCGCCCATTGAGGCATCGTATTGGTCTCCCGCTTGTACTGTTTCCCGCTTTTTGTTACAAAAAGCCAATCTTGCGGAGCGTGTTCCAGCGGCGGTTCCGGCGAATTATGCGCCGCATCAAATTGCAAACCCTTCGGCATATCCAGCGGCAATTCCGAAGCATCCAGCGCAACAGTCCGTCCTGTCATTTTTCCCGCCGAATCGAGTTCGTGAAGTATCGGAAACGGTTCGCCCCAAAAATGCTGCCGGCTGAAAAGCCAATCCCGCAATTTATAATTGACCGCTTTGCG
>JAITQJ010000013.1 GCA_031288955.1 Planctomycetaceae bacterium
GCAAGTATTCCGCATAACGTTCCCTCGCGGGAAACGCAATGCCTCGGAATATCTTTTATCCGTAACTTTCAACCGGCGAGCCGGGTAGTGTATGAAAGCACGAAGGCAAAAACTTGCTATCTGATTTATCTGGTTTCCAGTTATTCTACGGCAAGAGTCCTGTTTAAGCAACTACCTATTATCCAGCCAGCCCCGAAAATTAGCAGCCGAATAAGTCTGTTGTCCCGTGCCTCTTGCCAACTCTTTTACCGTTTGCTAGAATATCAGGCAGCCTTATGCTTTTCAACCCCTTTTACAGCACGGGGTAAAGCCCGCGTGCTTACGATTTACTATGACCAAGTACAACGTCCCGGATATTCGCAACATCGCTCTGTGCGGACACGGAGGAAGCGGTAAAACAACTCTCGCCGACACTCTTCTCAACGAAACCGGCAGCGTCAAAAAACTCGCCAGCGTTGATGACGGAACCAGCATCTGCGACTTCGACGAAGAAGAAAAAGCCCATAAATACACAATCGAATCCAGCGTGATTCACTTCGAGCATAACGGCAAACTCTTCAATATCGTTGACACCCCCGGTTATCCCGATTTCATCGGACAAACCGTCGGCGCACTCTACGGCGTTGACACCGCTGCCGTTGTCGTCAATGCCGCCGCCGGTATCGAAGTCAACACCCGCCGGGTCTTTGCCGAAGCAAAAAAAGCCGGTCTCGGACGAATCGTCGTTATCAATAAACTTGACGACGAAAAAGCCGACTTCGCTAAAATTCTCAAACTCGTTCAGGACGTGTTCGGTGCTGAATGTGTGCCGCTCAACGTTCCCGACGGTACCGGACATAATTTCAAAGGCGTTAAAAATTGTCTCGAAGACGGCTCCGAATACAAGGACAGTCTCGTCGAAACAATCGTTACCGTTGACGAGGCGGCAATGGAGAAATACCTCGACGGTACGCCGCCGACCGATGACGAATTGGCAAACCTGATACAGCAGGCGATTTTAGACGGCACGCTTGTTCCTGTCATTTGCGTTTCCGGTAAAACGAAGGCGGGCTTGAAAGAACTTCTGGACGTGTTCGCTCTCGCTGCTTTGTCTCCCGATAAAATCAAGCGGACAGCAAAAAAGGCGGACGGCGAGACAATCGAAGTCAAAGCGGACGCTGCCGGACCGGTGATTGCCCAAGTGTTCAAAACGCGTATCGACCCGTTCGTGCAAAAATTGAGTTTCATTCGTCTGTACAGCGGAACGTTAAAAAACGGTCAATCGCTTTCCGCTTCGACAAGCCGGCGGGGAATTAAAATTGCGCAACTTTTCCAAATGCAGGCGGGCGAAACGAATCCTATTGACGAAGCAACTCCCGGTATGATTGTTGCCGTTGCAAAATTGGAAGAACTCGAAACCTGTACCACTCTCGGCGATTACACGATGGAAACGTTCCCGTTCCCGACTCCGATGGTCGGTTTGGCGGCTTCTCCGAAGAGCCGGGGCGATGAAGCCAAGTTATCCGGTGCATTGGCAAAGATTACGCAGGAAGATGCGACGTTCAAAGTCGAGCGGAACGAACAGACCAAGCAACTCGTGATTACCGGTATGAGTGAACTGCATCTGCAAGTCATTCGTGAACGTTTGAAACGGCGTGATAAGGTCGAGTTGGACACGCACGAACCGAAAATTGCGTACAGGGAAACGATTCAAACGGGCGGCGACGGAATGTACCGCCACAAAAAGCAATCCGGCGGTGCGGGACAGTTCGGCGAGGTGCATATTCGTATGTATCCGTTTCCGAAAGGCACAGACCCCGATACGTTTGCGGGCAACAAGGAACATTTTCCGTCGCACAAAGACCATCATTACGATGCGGAGTCTAATTTTTTATGGATAGACAGCATTGTCGGCGGCGTGATTCCGTCGAATTTCTTCCCTGCTATCGAGAAAGGTTTCAGGGAAAGAATGTTGAAGGGCGTGATAGCCGGCTATCAGGTGCAGGACGTTGCCGTTGAGTTGTATCACGGTAAATATCACGATGTCGATTCCAATGAACACGCTTTTAAGACGGCGGGGTCGATGGCGTTTAAGGAAGTGTTCCAGAAGTCGAAGCCGGTTTTATTGGAGCCGATTGTGAAGATGGAAATAACGGTTCCGATGGCGAATGTCGGAGACGTAAATAGTGATTTGCCGAACCGGCGGGGCAGACCGTTGGGCATAGATGATGCGGGCGGTGGAATGCAGACGGTAACGGCGGAGGTGCCTCTGGCGGAGGTGATGACGTACAACCGGACGTTGGCTTCGATGACGGGCGGACAGGGCAGTTACGGCATAGAATTTTTGCGTTATGATGCCGTGCCGGGTAACATTCAGCAGGACATCATCAAGAATGCCACGCTGGCGGAAGACGAAGAGTAATTTTAGTCCCCCTCTGCGAACATATCAGAGCCGCTAACGCAAGTTAGCGGCTTTTTTTATCGCCATCTTACGATGGCACTCTGAATATGACGTGTTGACATTGGCTTGCAGCCGGCGCAAGAT
>JAITQJ010000040.1 GCA_031288955.1 Planctomycetaceae bacterium
TGCACAGACATTGAAAGAACATCAGCAGGAACTCGGTGTCTTTGAACTTGATGAGAGTTATTTTGGAGCGAAGCGTGTACGAGGCAAACGCGGTCGCGGAGCGGCAGGTAAAACGCCGGAGTTCGGACTCCGCAAGCGGGGAGGAAAGGTTTTTGTGACAATCGTTTCTCATTGCTCAAAAGAGACTCTGATGCCTATAATTCAGGGACGAATCCTAACCGGCTCGACAATTCATACCGACGGCTGGAAAGTTTAACGATTGTGTTTCGTAAACCTTTATGTTACGCTTAAAAGAATGTGAGTTCCGCTTCAATCACCGAAAAGAATATCTATACAATATCATCAAAAAATTACTAAAAAAATACGGGAGACGCTAGGCAAAAGCCTTTGTTATTTTTTTCGTGGAGGGTATTGAAGCAGAAAATAAAGTGAGTGAAAAACAAGGTGAGATTGACGTTCAGAACACCGTTGTCAGGACAGATTTTTTCGCTGGTACTTGGTTGACCGAATATGTCTATACGTTACAACGCCAAAATCACGAGCGAATGTGCCGGCAGCGAAACTTTGCCGGCTTTGATTTCCAACGTTTTCGTTTCAGGAACAACCCGATTCTCCGCCCCAATGTCATTAAAATCGTCCGGCGATGCCCCGCTCAATACCGTTGCAGCAACCTTACCGCTGCGGCTCTGCAATTCAGCCGCCAACGCAAGTTCAACCGCCTTGTCCGGCGATTTATTCACCGCAGCAATCACGAATTTCGTTTTCGCATCGTTTGTTGTAACAATAACGTCCAAGACCGGCACGGATTGTTTGCCGCTCACCAGCGGCTCCGACTTGACCGTAACCGGCAGCACGTTCTTCTCCAATTTGTCCGCATACAGTTGAAGAACATAAAACGTTGTCCGCTTGACAATGCCCTTCGGATGCACAAACAACGCGCCGCGTGTGTTCACTATCGGGGAAAAACCGCCGATTTCCACATCGCCGCAATTCCGCAAACACGTATTGAGAAAGCAGGCAGAAAAAAGTGCGTCCGCCATCGTGTACGTTGAATTGATGTCGTTCTTGTCCCTGTCAACAATCCGGTTTTTATCGGCACTGCCGCCCGGAAACTCTGGATGATGCCAGCCGCGGAGATTCCATTCATCGAACGCAATTTTAACTTTGCCCCGCAGTTTCGCTTTTTCGAGAATCGTAATCGTTTTGGCAATCGCACCGGCAGGCTGTTCCGTCCGCATCATACAAGCAAGATACGGCGAACCGGTGTTGTTCATCCAAAGACCGTCCCAATAACCGTGAATAGAAACGTAATTAAGATGCCTTCCCGCATTTTGCAAAAGCGGCAGCGTCCAACCTTCGTTATCGGTTGCAGCAGCAAAAAGTTTGATACTGGGGTCGGTGTTCTTCATCATCTTGGCGGATTCCCGAACAAGCGGTCCCCATTCGGCAACGGTTTTTGCCCCGATTTCGTGACCGCCCCAGTTTTCGTTCCCGACACTCCAATACTTCACGTTCAGCGGTTCCTCAATGCCGTGCGATTTTCGCAACCGACCGTATTTGCCGATGTTCAGGTTGCAATACTCGACCCAATCGCTCATTTCTTCGGGCGTTCCTGTGCCGGCATTGGTACAAATGAACGGTTCAGCCCCGATGAGTTTGCACCATTTGACGAACTCGACCGTTCCGAAAGTGTTCGGGTCTTCTACGCCCCACGCCTTATCATAAGCGGGCTGCCGATTCGGTCCCGTGCCGTCGAGCCAATGATAGGACGAAACGAAACAGCCGCCGGGCCAGCGGACAATCGGGATTTTCAGTTCGCGCAGTGCCTTGATGACATCGGTACGGAAGCCGTCTTTGTCGGACAGCGGCGAGCCGGGTTCAAAAATGCCGCCGTAGATTTGCCGGTGAAAGTGTTCGATGAACTGACCGAAAATCATCCGGTTGTACTCGACCGGCTTGGCATCCGGTACGATAGAAACCTCGTTCCCGAAAGACGGAAGAACAAAAATAAGAGCAAGCAATAGGGTGCGTAATGTCGTTTTCATAGCAGGATTGTACCTCTTAATACGGCGGCGGTCAACTTGGATATTAGATTTGTTCCATAACAAAAGTCTTTTATTTTCTCCGCCTTCTCCGCCTTCTTCGCCTATTCTTTCCTTGACAACGAACACGAAATACGGGACAATGACGGGACAGTTTGCCATTCACCCATTAACCTTACATTAGGAGTAACAAGATGACACGACACCTTCTAGCGGCACTCGTTTGCGCTGTCGCCCTGCAATCGGCTTTCGTCTATGCCGGTGAACCCGGCGATTTGCTGCGTAAAGCAATCAGAGAACGCCGTGCCAAAGCGGTAAAGACCGAAACGGCTCAAAAAGCCCCTGCCGAAAAAATTAAAGCCCTTATCATTGACGGGCAAAATAATCATAATTGGCGGGCGACTACGCCGGTTCTCAAAGACATTCTCGAAAAGTCGGGACGCTTCAGTGTTGACGTTGCCACCGCACCCACTAAAAAGGACAAAGAAGCCGATGCCGAAAAATACAAAAAGGATTTGGCTTCGTTCAAACCTGATTTCGCTAAATACGATGTCATTGTCGGCAATTACAACAGCAGCGAAACCGGCGATGAATGGTCAGACGAGACCCGAAAGGCGTTTGACGGGTTCATCAAAAACGGCGGCGGATACGTCAGTTATCACGCAGCGGATAATTCTTTCCGCCACTGGGAATCGTATCACAAAATTATCGGCGTTGCCGGCTGGTACAAAGATGCGAACACTTTCGGCAAGTATGTTTTCTGGAAAGACGGGAAACAGGTTGAAGAAACAACTCCGGGACGCTGCGGCAGTCACGGTCCGCAGCACGAATTTCTGATAACGGTTCGGGACCCGAATCATCCGATTACAAAGGGGCTGCCGGCGCAATTTATGCACTGCAAGGACGAGTTGTACGACTCTCTGCGGGGACCCGGTGAAAATCTGTCGATTAAAGCGACGGCATTTGCGGCGAAGGACAAAGGCGGAACGGACAAAGACGAGCCGATGCTGATGACGATTGAGTACGGCAAGGGGCGGGTATTTCACACGACTTTAGGACACGCCGCAGAAATGCTGCGGAGCGTCAGTTTCATCACGACGTTTTTGCGCGGGACGGAATGGTCGGCAACGGGCAAGGTAACAATTCCGGTGCCGGACGATTTCCCCGGCAAGGAAAAACCGGCGTTCCGGCAATAAATGCCGTTTTTGAAGACAATGCGGTAAAGCGCAAGCAAAATTGCTTGCGATTTTACTTGTGCTTGCTTGCGCGGCGTGTGGTATTATCTTATCAAGAACGTGATTTTTCTGCTCTGACGCGGGGTAGAATGTCCGTTAGTAAACAAGTCCACTGATACGGCAACATTGCAAGCGGGCTGGCGGTACCCGCTCTTGCCGCTGCCGAATGTTATAATGATTCAATGGAGCGAATAGCGTGGCATCCGGCATTTGTTAAGAATGAGCAATGCAGAATGAATAATGAAGACACTGGTTAATACCTTGCGGTATCCGTTTTCCTTCATAAGACTTATTCCGTAACCTATATTGTCAATTCTCTGTTGAGGATAGCACAGACGAGTTTTGTCCGCAAGAGATGCCTTCGCCTTCTGTTGCGGTAAGGATAAGTCATTATCTTGAATACC
>JAITQJ010000105.1 GCA_031288955.1 Planctomycetaceae bacterium
GCGGAAACGGCATCAAGACTTTGCAGTTCAAAGGGATTGGCAGTGGCAACGAGTAATGCCCCGCTGTCTTGGCAGCCGACCGGAAACACATCGTATTTGTGTACGAGTTTTGCGGGAAAGCCGTTGAGTATGTCTGCGTCTGCTTCGGTTTTAGCGAGGTCGGCGAGCGGCATTTTGAGGCTGACGGCGAGGCATTGAAAGGCTTCACTTTCGCTGCGGACACCGAGCGACGGCAGAACAGACGCAAGCGGCTGCCGATGGCGGAGGGTTTCTTTGATAATTTGCAGTTGCGTCAGGTTATAAGCCGCAATGCCGTTCGTGTCGCTGCATACAAGCATAGATTACCTAATCTATCAGAGACCGCAGAAAATTCAAGATGTGTGCTGTGCAGCGTCGTTGCTGTTGGAACGGCACGACAACAATAAACCGTGCCGCTTGCGTGTCAATCGGTCAGAACGGCATAACTGCTAATCAAGGTATCACCGCTTTATTGGGGAAAGGACTAATTCAATGCAAAACGGGAATATCGAAACAGTTTAAGACTTTTATCGATAAACACTCTGCGGCAGACGATACTGAACACGTACCGCTGATAGACACAACACTTACGTACAACCGCTATGACTAAACCAGCAACAACTGACGAAGACCGCGCTGTTATTTCCTTTCGTTCGCCTCTGGATACATATCTTAAGGAGATTAACGAAACTGCTCTGCTCACGCAGGAAGAAGAGTGTAAATTGGCAACGGCAGTTCAGCAAGGCGATAGTGAAGCACGGGATTTAATGGTGCGGTCAAACCTGCGCCTTGTCGTCAATATCGCACGTGGATACGGCGGGCGTGGAATACCGTTGCAGGATTTGGTCGAGGAAGGAAACCTGGGTCTCATTCGGGCTGTCGAGGGATACGACCCGAAACGGGAGACCCGGTTTTCTACGTACGCCAGTTATTGGATTAAACAATCCATTAAACGGTCATTAATTTATTCCGGCAGACACATTCGTATTCCGGCTTATATGCTGGAAATCCTTGCGAAGTGGCAGCGGGCGAGTGCCAGATTGCTCGAAACCCTCGGCAGAACGCCGACGTATGAAGAAATCGCCCGGCGGTTAGGGTTGCCGCGAAAAAAATTGCCGCTCGTAAAAAAGGCAATTTTGATTAACAACCTGACACTGCAAACGGATAGACCTGAAGTCGGCTGGACAATTAACGAGATGGTCATTGACGAACGCCGCCGCCAACCGGACGAGGCGTTTGTCGAGAGCGATTCGCTGACCTTTGTAATGGGACAAATAGCGGAACTTGACCCGCGGGATGCGGCGATATTGAAAATGCGGTACGGATTGGACGGCTACCCGACGACAACGCTCAAAGAAATCGGTGCCAGGCTGGGACTCACGAGGGAAAGAGTCCGGCAAATCGAAATTGACACGTTGAAGCGTTTGGAAGAATTTCTCGAAGGGACCCGTCCTGTCCGCGCCGCTGCGGGGTAACAGGGCAGGCTGCCGGTTTCTAAACCATCTTCACGCACTCGTCAGTTCTCTGAAACGCAGGTCGAGGTCGCTGGTCTTCGATTTGAATTCCGCTATCGTTCCGTCAAAAACCAGCCGCCCCTCGTTCATAAAAAGAACACGGGACGCTACCGCCTCGACCTCCTGCAATATATGCGTTGAAAGCAGTATCGTCTTCTCCCTGCCGATTTGACGCAAAGTCTCGCGGACATCGTGTATTTGATTCGGGTCCAGTCCTGCCGTCGGCTCATCCAATATCAATACCTCCGGCTCGTGGAGTAAAGCCTGTGCCATTCCGACCCGCTGCCGATAACCTTTCGATAACTTGCCAATCGGCTTGTTGTACACCGACTTTAGCGAACATAACTCGACCACGGCATCAATCCGTTCGCTTAATTTTCTGCCGGATAATGAACGGAGTTCGCCAAAAAAGCGAAGCAGCGATGCCGGCGACATATCGGGATACAGAGGTCCGTTTTCCGGCAAATAACCGAGTTTTGCCGCTCCCGCAAGGCGGTCATTCGCCATATCGTAACCGGCAATCTTCGCCGTTCCCTCCGTGGCGGACAAATAACCCGTCAGGAGTTTCATTGACGTGCTTTTTCCCGCCCCGTTCGGACCGAGAAAGGCAACGACTTCCCCCTGGTTGATACGGAACGAAACATTGTCGATTGCCGCAAAGTCTCCGTAATACTTGGATAAAGCGGCGGCTTCAATCATTGATTGCGTCATAATAGGCTTTATAAATCAATGCCGTACTGATTGCACCGGCATCAAGGTTTCCTTTACTTCTTTCACCGAGATTTTTGGCTCGTCCGTGTTTTGCGGCGAGGTCTTTGGTCGATTCGGCACCTTTTTGGGCGGCTTCAGCTGCACGGCGGAACAATTCAGCAAGCGAAGCCGTATTTTCGGCGGTCTTTTTGTATGCCGTCATTGCTTCGACTGCCGGTATGAGGGCATCCATTAGTGTTTTATCACCAGTATTTGCCTTTGTTGCGGTTTTGAGGTTGGCTAAACCGGCTTCAAAGAGGGCGGCGGTTTGGGATACATTGGGTTCTTCTACTGTTGCGGCGGCGGACATACCGGCGAAAAACGAGCCGGTGAGTGCGCTGGTCGAGCCGCTTGTGCTTGACATTATGTCCCAGCCGATAGTTTCGAAGGCGGCGGCGAGTGTGCCGTCTTTTTTTGCGGCAACGGCGGCTTTCATTGCGGCGAGAATGGCGGTGCCGTGGTCGCCGTCGCCGGTGGCGGAGTCGAGTTGATTCAGATAGGACAGATTCGCTTCTATTGCTGCCAGAGCCGAATCGAGCATTTTCTGTAAAAGTGTCTTCGTAAACTTCATAGTATTAAACGTATCATATTCCGCCGAAAGCGTCAAGAGGCAATACTGCTTCCTGAATCCGTTTTTTTCACAGAGGTTTGCAGCAGTTTTGAACTATATTGCCGTTAAAGTCCCCCTATTCTACCCCATCGTTTTAACCGGCAAAATCGGGCTAAATGTTAACGATAACCAAATTTTGAAAAAGAAGTTAAAAACTCAAGAGAGTCAAAATGGGTATCCGATAAGACTATTGACCCTGAAAACACAAAGGCGTGCGGGGGGCACGTTCAGGGAGAGAAGTCAGAAGCCGATAGGAATCATTTGGGCCGTGTGTCGGCCCGTCGGGACTGACACAAATAACCATTGTTATTCTTCAGGTTACTCGATTGAAGTACTTTGAAGAACAACCCAGGAAAAAAGGAGAGTTTACCCAATGAAATCCAGAGTTTTGATGGCCGCTCTCGTTGTCACCCTTGTGATGGGCGCGCGGAGTTATGCGAATGACTGTGCACCGTGTGACCAAGCGGCATGCGACCCGTGCAATGCGGTGTGCGACGACACGTCGTGCGGCAAATCTTGTGACCTGTTTTCAGGTCTCAAGAAGTTAGTAAAAGGCATCCAGACGGTCAGTGATTGCAACGCCTGCGACGGTGTTGTAGCCTGCAATCCTTGTGATGATGCTTCAGATGTTGACCCGTGCGGCGAAGTCGGCTGCAACGACTCCTGCCTGCCGAAGTTTGAACTCGGCAAGCGGCTGCGGAATTTCCTTGCAACAAAGCATTGCAGCACTGATGAGTGCAATCCTTGCGATGTTGCTGACGACTGCGGACCGTGCGACGATACCGGTTGCGGAAGTTGCCTGCCGAAGATTTCGCTCCGCGACTTCTTCAAAGGTTTCCGTATTGCCCGTTGCAATTCCGAGTGTAACCCTTGCGATGAAGCGGGCGACTGCGATCCTTGCGGCGATGCAGATGCTTGCGGAAATAGTTGTGTCCGCGGTCATATTATTGACCTGCCGAGACTGCAACTGAAAAAATTGTTCGACGGAATCCTCGTTGGAAAATGCAACTCCGATTGCAATCCGTGCGACCAAGTCGAATGCAATCCTTGCGATGACACCTGTGTTCGGTAGTGTGCTTCCTTGCCTCCCGAAGCCGCGAAAACAGGTTGACACAAGTGTCGAAAGTTGACTAGTTAGAACCTTTCGATGGAGAAATCCATCGAAAGGTTTTTTTATGCTATACCAATCGTATGCCGGTTTTGCACCCCGTACGGAGAACCTGTCTTTCTTTAAGCAAATTGGTATAATGAACGTATGATATTTGTTTCAATACCGGTAATCATTGCTTTTTCGCTGTGTTATACAGCAACCCGGCACGAAAAGATGCAGGAAATCATCAAGCACGCCGTCCGATTCGGCGGCTGGCTGACGTTTGCCTTCGTCCTTGTTGCCGTGACACTCGAAATTATTTATCGGTGCATACATTAGCATTAAGTCCAATACAACGATGCCGGAGCCGGTGTTACTAAACACAACAACACGGCGGCAAACGCTGAAAACCGTCTGCCGCAGTGCAACTGCCGCCGGGTTGCTCGGTTTCGCCGGCTGGCTTGCCGTCAAGAACAAGGCGGCGGCTGATGCTCCCGTTTGGCAAATCGACCCGAACAAATGTATCGGCTGCGGGCAGTGTGCGTACCGCTGCGTTTCCAATGTTTCCGCTGTGAAAGCCTTTCACAACTTCAAAATGTGCGGCTACTGCGACCTGTGTACGGGCTTTTTTGAACCGCAGCCGCTGGCGAGGAATACAGGAGCGGAAAACCAACTCTGTCCGGTCGGAGCAATCGCACGCCGGGATGTCGAAAACCCGTATTTCGAGTACATCATTGATGAAAACCTGTGCGTCGGCTGCGGAAAATGTGTTGACGGCTGTTTTTCGCTCGGCAACGGGTCACTGTTCCTGCAAATTCATCAGCAACTCTGCAAGCACTGCAACCAGTGTGCCATCGCCCTGTATTGCCCCGCCAAGGCTATCGTTCAGATACCCGCAAAACAGTCATATTTGTTCAAAGAGGCATAATCGTTCAATTTTAACAGGGCAACGTTCCGATAAGACAAAGGAACAAATAACGTGATAACGATGTCCGAGCAAGTTGAGCCTTCCGCAGATGAATTGCAGACGCAGTTAGATGCGTTAGATGTTCCGCCGAACATTGACCCCCGATTGCTTGAAATCTGGATTCGGCGTGAACAGGACGAAGTTGAACGGCGTAAGCGGAAATATCTGCCGCCGCCTGCACATTACGGACGAAAATTGAGCCTCGTCTTTGCTGCCGTCATCGGAATCGGTGTGATGTGTTTATCGATTATTCTCGGTTTGGTACAGGGTAAAGAGGCGGACGTGATATTAAAAACAACGTGTAAAGCCTTTCTGTTTTACACGTTTGCCGGCTTTTTCGCGGGCATCATTGCGGAGTATTGCGTTACCGATTCGGTTGAAACGCTGCTTCGGGAAATTTACAGGCGGAGCCGCGAAACAGAAGTGATAACGGAAGAAGCCGCAAGTGAAGACTAATGTTCTGCCGCAGCGTAACGGTGGACGCTGAATCCGGGGGCTTGTTTTTCCGGCACACACATAACCGCGGTAATGTCAGAACAGGAATCAATGTACTCCTGTGTCTTTTCGGGACCGAAAACGAAAAACGCCGTCGAGAGCAATTCGGCTAATACCGCCGTTGGTGCCGTTACCGTTACCGATAACACGCCCGCCGCCGGTTCGCCGCTGCGGGGGTCAAGAAGATGCGAATAACGTTTGCCGTTGTAACGAAAATACTGCTTTTGCGAACCCGATGTTGAAACTGCGGTATTGTTCAGCGGCAATTCCTGAAGCCGCTCACCGGCAAGAAGCGGATGTGCAATGCCGATGTTCCAGTCGCCTTTCGCTAAAATACTGCTCAAACCGCCCTGAAACAAATACCGCCCGACACCGTGCTGCGCCAGTTTTGCCGTTGCAATATCAAGAGCAAAACCTTTGCCGACGCAGCCGAAGTTTAATTCGACACCGGCTTTTTTGAAACGTACCGTTTTCTCTTCGGTATCAAGTTCGAGCAGATGATAACCGGTACAACTTCGTGCCGTCCGCAGTTCGTCATCGGTTGGTATCCGTCCGTCCCGTTGAGCAAAGCCCCAGATTTTCCAAAGTTTTCCGCTGGTAACATCAACCGCTCCGCCGGTGTCTTCGGCAATCTGCCGGCACAGCGAAATCAAAGCGAAGAGTTCGTCATCGAGATGCACGGGTGCTTCGTGTGCTGTCAGGTTGACGTATTGTATCCGGCTGCCGAAGCGGAATACAGACAGTTTCGATTCGATACGTTCGACTTCATCAAGAGCATCAAGGGCGGCGGCGGTTCCTTGCGGATATTCGTCCCGCGGATATGTTACCTCAAAGGCATCATTCATCGCCTTTCGTGAAACGGCAATGTTCATCGCAAACAAAAACTGTTAATACGTCATTGTTCTACCACCGCGGGATACAACTCAAATCGAGCGACACCACCCAGACCATCAGCAGCAGTATTAGGAATAAACCCGCATAACTCAATACCACCTGAACTAATTCGTTGGGCGGACGGCGGAATATCCCCTCGTATAACAGGAACACCACGTGACCGCCGTCCAGCGGCGGCATCGGCAGGATATTGATGACCGCAAGGTTTGCTCCTATCAGGCACAAAAATATCAAATAATGTCCCATACCGTTGCTGACGACATCGTACGCCGCCTGAACTATCAACACCGGACCGCCCAGCGCGTATGGCGAAACACCGCCGCTGAACAAGCCTTTCAAAAAACTGTACACCGCCAGCGAACTGTCAAGCATTTTTTGCGTACCTAACCAGCACGCCTCGCCGAAATTCTCCGTGTGAACTACCGACTTATACGATGCAAGAAGCAGCCCCCGGTCTGTATTAAACCAATCCGCCGCATCCGTTACCGGAAAATCTTGTGTCCGCATCTTGCCGTCTTTGTCTTCAAGACACAAACGTACCTGCTGCACTAAAACGTCTTTACCATCAACCTGTTCTATGCTCCGCGCCCCTTGCAGAAGCACCGTAAAAATATACGGCACGTCAATCGTTTGACCGATATTGCGGATTAAAACGCCGTCCGGCGTTTTTTCGGCAAACGATGTTTTGGCGCGGAACAGCGGTACCGATTGAATAAATTCTATGCCGGTAACCCGTTCTCCCGTCTCAAGCACCGGCTCAACATTCCACGCCAAGCCTAATGCCGTCGAAGCGAGCGGTTCACGCATCGACAAACCGCCGAGTGCCGGTAATATCCGCACCGGACTTAATTGAACGTCGAACTCCTGCTTTTCGCCGGAGTGACGATTCAGTGTTAATCTAACCGACTTCTGTCCGGCATTAACTTTTCGTAACAATATCTGCGGCAATTTCAGGGGGTTGAAACCGGCATCGCCGTCCACCGCAACAATCGTATCGCCCGGAACGATATTCAGTTTTTCTGCATCGCTTCCCGGCAATACCGATGTGATCGTTCCCATCTGAAACCGGACGGCAATTTCCCGCATCGGAATTGCCGGTATCGTCTTTTTACCTTCAACGCCCTGAAACTCCATCTCGACGGGCTTGTCGAAATGCTGCATCAGCGCATCAAGGTAAGCCGCATAATCACTGACGGACTGTCCGTTGACTTTTTCAATCCGCACTTTTTTCTGTTTCAGCGAGTTAATGGTTTCGGACGCATAGTATTTAGCGAATATCGGATAGAGCGGTTCTTTTTCCGGCACAGCCAAATCAAGCGTGTGCAGTTCGCCGACTCCAATCATCGGGGCTAACTCGCTTTTCCGTTTTCGGGGAATCGGGCGGAGTTCGAGTTTTTCCCCGCGGCGGTCAACGGTTAGTTGCAGTCCTTTTTCGCTGCCGACCATTGCCATTTGCAGGTCGCTGAACGTCCGTGCTTTGGCTCCGTTTATCGTGTCAATTTTATCGCCGGTTTGCAGTCCGGCTTCCCAAGCGGGCGACCCCGGTACCACGCTGCCGACTGCCGGAGCGGTTGATGTGAAACCGATGAGATATGCGCCGGTTGCACAGACGACGGCGAATAGAAAGTTCATTGCTACGCCGGCGCAGATAATCGCCAAACGCTGCGGAACGCTTTTTGCCAGATAACTATCGGGAGCAAAGACGGCTTCCTGCAATGCAGCAACCTGTAACGCAGCAGCATTGCCGTCAGTATTCTCCGCCGTTCCGGCAGATTCATTTCCTTGTTGTTTTGCGCGTTCGATTTCTTTTCGCAACTCGCCGGGATTATCTTCCTGACCGAGCATCTTGACATATCCGCCGAGCGGAAAGAGACCGAGACCGTATTCAGTTTGTCCCCATTTGACCTTAAAAAATTTCAGTCCCCAGAAGTCGAACCAGATGTAGAACTTATCACAGCGGACTCCGCAGAACCTCGCAACGGCGAAGTGTCCGAACTCGTGTACGATAATCAGTGCATTGATGCCGAGAATAACAAGGAGTACGTTGTAAGTAACTGTCCAGATTGACGAAAAATCCATTATGGTTGTTGAGTTGAGGATAGTCTGATGCTTTTCTTTTGCAGCGGTTCATTCTATTCTCTGCCGCCGGTATTGTCAATGTCTTCGCTTCGGATTGACGCTTGACGGCATCACTTATCGACTGAATACACCAAGGCTTTGAAGGAATCGAACAAGTCAGCGAGACACTGCTGCGGTACCTGTTTCCAGCCTGCTGCCTTGTGATTCAACAACGCCAATTTCAAACTCTCAACCGGTTCGGCAAATTCTTCCGGCAGCGACAAACACTGCAACTTTGATAACGCCTCCGCCGTCGAAGTGTTTTCCGCCGCTCCCGGCACGGCAACCGGCTTCTTCGGTTTTTTAGACGGTTTTGTCTCTGGTGATTCCGGCAATTTTACTTCGCCGGCATCAAAGCCTTCGGTAATGTCCGCCGCTCCAATCGCCGCCGTCCGTTCTTCTATCGTTTGCGGTGCCTGACGATTGACCGATTCTGCCGTGTAATAGGAGTCCTCCTCAATTTCGGCAACGTAAATGTCTTCGTCCCGCGGTTTCAAATCTTCCAAAGCCCCAACCGTTTCCGCCCGCTGCACTTTCATTTGTGCAACCGACCAGCCGTTTTGAACAGCCCCTTCGAGCCATAATTCGGCATCGTCCCAGTCGAGAGCCGCGTTGAAATGCGACCAATACACCCCGGCATAATTTTTTTGCGTATCCGCAAAACGTTCGGCAACGCGGCGCAGCCTGCTGACGTGTTGCGGCGAAATGCCGACACGCCGCCCCCAAGCGTCATCCGAATAAACCGTATTGGGCAAACCGGCAGCAATAATGTCGCTGCGCCAACGAAGGATGCACGTCCCCTTCTCCCAGTTCGTTTGACTTACGAGCCGGTTCCACTGCCCGATATGCGGTGCGGACAACTCGTCAGAGTTATCCGCAGCATCACCGGTGATATTACCGACAGTACCGCCGGTAAGGCGGTCTTCGGCAACAACTGAAGGTTGGTCAAGTATCTGCATTTGTCTTTATAACTTTGCTTTGGTATTCTGGAACTTCAATCCCTGATTCGAGTGAAAACTACCGAACTCCGTTACAATAGCACCTTCGGGACCGGCAATCATAAAGTGCCACTCACCCAAAGCCCGAAGCGGTGCCTCGTCGCCGACTTTCAATTCGTGCGGAATGAAAGCGGTAATCGCATTGGCATCCAGTTGCGATTTCGGCAGTGCTATCGGCAATTTGTCGTTCTTTGAACCGCCTTGGGCAAAAGTCCAAACGTTACCGTGGCGGACTTGCCAATACTCGTGTTTAGCGGCTTTGTCTTCCGCCGGTACGTGCGAATGTTCGGGAATCATCTGACCGGGCAGCAGATAAATTTCGTGTCCGAAATATCCGTGTTCTTTGTCATTGACCCAGAAAATGCCGCCCATTCCGACATTGGCAAAGTCGCCGAGACCGAAGTCAACCGCCCAGAACCGTTTGTCTTTGGTGACGTTGGCAAGCGAATAATGAAAGTGCCGGAACAGTTCATCGTAAGCGGCGATTGCTGCTTCGGTATTGAACTTTCCGTCTTTGTAAAAATGCGCATTGTCGTAGCGTT
>JAITQJ010000324.1 GCA_031288955.1 Planctomycetaceae bacterium
GGCGCACCAAAGGGCGATGATAACGGCTTTTATGGTGATAATGCCCCAATCGATGTGCCACAACAGATGATATACCCGCTGCCATTTCGGCAAATCGCCCAACTCATCAATTGTCAGTCCGCCCAGCCCGACGGCATTACCGCAAACGAAACTCAAAGCGTAAATCAGTGCCGTGACACCGAGCAGCATCCCAATCTTGCCGTAAGGATACGCAACACGGAAAAAATGCTGCGTTACCGTAAAAACAACGGCAGCACAAATACACTGTGCCGCCAAAAAGGCATAGGCAACGCCGGTAATGCCGAACGGTACAAGGAACCAGAGTAAAACCAGAATACACGGCAAACCCACGCCGGGAGTCAGCGGCTTCCAGTACGTTTTCTTTTCAATATAGTACGTTTGTTCCATAAGCCAAACGAAAATTTCGAGTATCGACCAGACGGCTAAAATCGGAAACAACTTTACCGCCCCATAATACGTCGGGTCGCATACTCCCACAATCGCTTCCGAAGCAAATACGCCGATACCGAGAACGAAAAAAGCGTGAGCGCATAACATCCGCAGCGCAAAGTGTCCGAACACATATTTTGCATCGGACTGCTTGCGGATACCGAACATCATTGCCGTCCAAACTTGCCCCATTGGACTGAAGCCGAATGTTTTGGCTGTCGCAAATGCCCGCAGGGCAACCCCATAAAGTCCGAGTGCCGCATAAGCCGCTGTGGTTGTTTCATAAGGTCCAAAGTTAACAAGAAAAAGCCGGTCAGAATTGATGAAGCAGAAATGCAGAATGCCGTTTGGCAAAAACGGCAGACAGAATTTCAGCACGTCTTTCCATTTCGATAATTCGGGGCGGCACGAACTGATATAAAGTTCCCGAAGGGTCAGAATAACGCCTGAAACGGCAACAACGATAAATGTGGCGGCAAAAACTCCCCATATACCCCAATGAAAGACGACAAGAAAAAGGATATTCAGAGCGATTCTCACAAACATCATTGTCCAGGAAGTTAAAACGTAACGGACTGATTCGAGCCGGCACTGCATCAGTGCCATCGGAACACCTACGAGTGTTTCACACAGAGCAACGGTTAAACCGAAAGCAAGCAGCCGCGGATTGCCGGTTTTCAAGAATACATCAAGAAAACCGGCAAAGCAGATAGCCGTCAAAACAGCGAAGGCAATCGTAACCCAAAGAAAAAGCAACATTGTTACGGCAATGCGGTTGCGTTCTTCCTGTGTTTCGGCTTGACGATAAAATGTCAGCGTTGCCATCCTCATTCCGGCAATCATTAAGGCTTCATTGATGATAACTGCGGTGCGGGTTATCATTTCCAGAACGCCGTATTCGTCCGGCGGCATATAGTTCGTGTAGAGCGGAAGAAGAATCAGCGGCGCAATCTGCGCAAGGGTTCCGCCAATGCCGAAAATCAAAGTATGCTTCAAAAATTGCGCTTTATCCGACATTGATAATTAAAAGTACCGGGAGTGATGACTATATTAAGACGTTGTTACAACATATCGGACCCGGCACATTTTCTCCATTATAAGAAACGGTATGTTGGTGTGCAAGAGATACTTGTCTAGAGCCTTGCTGATAACTTTGCTTTGCCGGTCATTATGGAGTATATTTTTCCGATAGAAAGACAAAGTGCGGCGGCAGGCAGTGCAGACGGTTTATTTTTTCGGCAAATTGGCATCGGCAAACAAAAAAGAAGCGGCGGAAATCGTCCGCAAAAACGGCGGTAAGGTTGCGTCCCGGTTGTCCGACGGCGTAACGCTTGTCGTCATCGGCGATTTACAACTTCTGGAAGACGATTGGAATACCTGGAACGACGAACTTGATGCCGCAACGCAAACCGCTTTTGCTGCCGGTACGATCCAAATTATGACCGAAACCGCATTCTGGTTAACATACGGCGGACAAAAAGTTGACGCACCGCCTGAAAAACGCTTTACAGCGGTTGAATTAGCCCGAATAACGGAACTGCCGCTGTCTATTGTCCGCCGCTTGAACCGCAGCGGATTGATTGTACCGCAAGAGCAAACGGAACGTTTAACGCTTTTCGGTTATGAAGCGGTATTGACACTAAAAGCCGCCTCAATGATGCTGAATGCGGGCTTGACGCTGCACACTACCGAAGACCGCCTTCGCCGCTTGCAGCATTGGCAGCAGCATTTACCGCTGCCGCCGCATTTACATAACATCGCCGTTGACGGCAAAACATTACTGTTATCTGTTTCCGGCGGCATCCTTGAACACACCGGTCAGCACCGCATCGTGTTCGATGAAACATAGCCGCCGCGGAAGTTATTAAGCACAGAAGAAAACTATTGTACCGATTTGCCCATAATGTGTTCTTCCTCCTCTTCCTGAATAATGATGCGCGGCGTAACCATCATCATCATCGTTTTGGTGTCCCGTCCAATCGAGGTATTCGAGAAGAGCCGCTGGATATACGGTATCTTATTGAGTATCGGCGTACCCGCTTCACGCCGTCCTTCACTCAAACGCTTAATACCGCCCAACACCGCCGTTCCGCCGTCCGGGCAGTTGACTGTCGCCTGAACATAGAACGACGATACTGTCGGCTGCTGCAGCGTGATACCGGAAGTCTTCACCGTTCGTTTCCGCTTTTTGGCATTTCGTTCATCGCCTGTATTCGTGCCGGCTTCAATACTGGCAATATCGTCGCCGAGTGCCGTCAAAGTTGAGTCTTCTGATTCTTCGGAGTCTTCATCATCGCCGAAATACTTGAATGTACTCTCCTTGGTTATCTTTGTGAATGTCGGATTCAACGTCATCCGAACGTGCTGCCGGTCAGCCGAAACCGTTGCCTGCACCGTCAACAGTTGTCCCTGCGTCAACATTGATATAATCGGTTGGTAGCCGACCGAAAAGTCTCCGACAACCGGATTAACACTCGTAACATACGGCGTTGTAATCGTATCGTTCACTGTACCGCTTTGACCGTTGTAAATCATTACCTTCGGTGCGGTTAAAACACTGCTCCGCTCATCGCCCTGTGCGGCAGCAAGAAAGAAGTACGCCTCAATATCGCTTAACAAAGCGAAACCTGTCTGGAGACCGACACCGGGCTGTGCCGCACCGTACATCGGGGACAAGGCAACATCAAAACTGTTCTGAAAGAACGGCACCGAACCGTCAATGGAAAATGTGTTTGGTCCGTTCAAACCGACCGCGACACTGCTGCCTTTCGTTCCCGTTACTATCGGTGCGGGAGTTGTGCCGTCTGTGGTAGGCGTACCGGGTATCGTTGTCTGCGTTACTTTACCCGCCGCTTTGTCATTACGGAAATTCATATCAAAATCAAGCCCCATCACTTCAAAGAACGAATCGGAAAGCGTAATGTACCGGACTTCTACGGCAACCTGCAAGTCGTTCATCTTACGCAACTGCGATAGCAGGTCTTCGATTTTGCTGTGTACTTCCTCCGTTTGCGTAACAATCAACTTATCTTCGTTAAACGATTGCGGTTCCGGTGCATCTTCCCAAGAATCGGGAGAAACGATTTCGGTAATCAGGTCAATAATGTCATCAATGCTGCTCGTGCCGCTGCTGCCGCCGTATCCGCCGCTGCTCGAACCGTATCCGCTGCTGCCGCTGCTGCCGCTCCGACTGCTGCTGTTACTCCGCTGCCCAAGGATGTCCTGACCGCTGCGTGCCGATACCGGTTGGAATTTGTCAAGGTTCGCCGATGTTAAATCGTTCTGCACACCGTTATTACCAGCATTGCCGCCTGTCTGTCCGTTAGACATCCTCGGCTGCTGTTGCAGTTGCCAGCCTTTGATGAACGCATCTTCCAAAGCGTTACCGTTAGAACCCGTCGGATTCAGGTTCGGCATATTGTTGATTAAGTCGCCGACATAATACGACTTCAGATATTTTTCGCCCCGCGCCCGCTTTTTACTCGTAATGGTCAGCATTTCGTTTTTCACAACATACGCTAAACCGAGTTGGTCAAGAACGGTATTCAAAGCACTCTTGAGTTTAATGTCCCGCGCTATCGGCACTTTTACGGTCGTTTCCGGCGACATAATATCCGCTTCACGCAAAGCGGCTTCATCAAGATACATCGGCACGCCGGTCTGTCCGCAGAGCATTTTCAATGCCTGTTCAAGCGGCACCGGACGGTCACTGTTCGCCGATACCGGCATTTCTAATTGACGTAAAATCTGCCGTTCGGTTTCAGGACGCTGATACTCCGCCGCCGCATTGGTTGCCCGCCGCCGCTTGGTCAGGTCGCTCCAGTTCGTTGCGTAATGCAGCGGACTCTTGTCGAAGTCCGGCATTACCGAAGCACTATCGACACCAATCATCGCATCAACAAACGAATCCGCCTTCTTGTCGCGAACCTGCATACTCCGTGTTGCGTTGTATGCCAGTTGCGTTGTCGTCAGCAAAAGGTGTGTTGCTTGTTCGTCGGGAGCAAACTCTTTCGCTTTTTTAGCAACCATAATCGCTTCATCGTAACGCTGCTGTTCAATCAATTTGTTACATTCGCGGAAAAGCGTTTCAAGCCGTTCTTCTTTGCTGCGGAACTGCTCGGCTTCCTGACGGCGTTCTGCCATCACGGCTTTATTTATTTGGTCTTGTTTCGACTGCGCAGAATAGCGGTCAATAAAACTGACCGTCTCTTCAATCGCCCGGTCGATTTGACGGATAAATACAGTCTTCGTTTCCGCATCAAGTGCCGAAGTTTCAACGCGGACTCTGGCGTTTTGCAGAATTTCTAAACCGGTTTCCGGTTTCCGCTGCTGCTGACTCATACGTTGGGCATCAGAAATCTGCTGCATAATTTCAGAGGAAATTTGCGACACGACGGCTTCTCTGTTGCGGACGGTTTGGTCAACGAGTGATGCCCCCTGACGATTCGGCACCGGCGGTGCAAGCACGGGGCGTGCTGCCCCTGCCGTTTGTAAAATCGGATTATTGTTTGCCGCAGCCTGTTGCGGCTGCACCGGCGGCATCGCTGTACCTTGCGCCGGCAACTGCCGCACGGCAATACCGTGCCGTTTTGCGCTGACCTCTGCTAACAGTCTGTCCGGTGTATCGCTGCCCGGCGGATAAACGTTTTCCGGTAAATTGTATTCTTTCGCTGCCCGGCAGAGTTGTTCAGCCCGGTCAAATTGCTTCGCCGACAACGCTTCGCGGGCTTGCCGCAGCACGTTCACGGCTTTACCAAATTGCTCTTGAGCGGCAAGCGACATCGGTTGCGGCGGCATCTGGACGGCAACGCGTGTACTATTCAACTGTTGAATGCGGCGGGCTTCGTCAATGCGGCGAAGCAAAACGCCCGGCTCCAAACCGGCATTACACTCCGCCTGATTAAACACCGCACGCTGATTGATTGCCTCTTGTGTTAGTTGCTGTGCAAGGTTAAAGTCGCCGAAACGCAGCATCGAATCGGCTTGATGGACCATCAAAAGCGCGTACTGCCGGCGAAATTGGTCGGTATTACCGGCTGTTTTTCCGAATTCGATGACACGGTTATATTCCTGAATCAGTGCTATTAACGCTTCTGGACTGTCTTCATTCGGGGCATATTGCATCCGCATTGATTGGACTTCTGCCGTCAAACGTTCCGCCGCTGCGGTGTCCCGTACTGCTAACGCTTTCCGCGCCTGATAGAGTTTTTGACCAGCAATCTGTTTCGGGGAAATATTCGGATTCTGCGCAGCATACGCCGGCTGAACTGCCGGACTTTGTGAAAAAACGCGGTTCTCCGAAGACAGAATCACGGCACTGCAAGTTAATACAAAAGCCGCCGCTGACAAGCCTGATTTAATTCTTGATGTCGGTTTCAACGCGAATCTCCTTATTCAAATTACCCGGTATCCTTACCCGTCAAGCCCCCTATTTAGCCTGTTTCAACCGTCTGGATGGGCATAAATAGAGGTTCTCTATCCCCGTATCGGCTAAAACAACCGTGATTCGTTAGAAAAAATAAGAATAATCGTTAAAAAGCAACTTCTTCAATCGATTCGTCCGTCCATCGGGCTGCTTGCCGTTGCGTAAAGTTTTTTCGGAATCCGTCCCGCCTGATATGATAGCCGACCCGCTTCACAAGCATAGCGCATTGCTTTCGCCATCGATACCGGGTCGCCGGCGTGTGCAACCGCTGTATTTAAGAGTACGCCGTCTGCCCCCAGTTCCATCGCAAACGAAACGTCGCTTGCTGAACCGACACCGGCATCAACAATGACCGGATAATCGGGGTCGCCGTCTTTTAGATATTCCATACAAATCCGCAGTGCATTGGCGTTGAGGATACCCTGTCCTGAACCGATGGGACTTCCCGCTGGCATCACCGCTGCCGCTCCAGCCGCTTTAAGCCGCTTGGCGGTTATCGGGTCATCGGTTGTGTAAACGAGGACTTCAAAGCCGTCTTTGACGAGAATTTCGGTTGCTTTAACGGTTTCAATCGGGTCGGGCAGCAGCGTTTTGGTATCGCCGAGACATTCGAGTTTAATCCAACCTGCACCGGGATTGTTCATCTGTTCAAGAATTTCCCGACCAAGCCGGGCGACGCGGACGGCATCTTCGGCACTGAAACAGCCGGCGGTATTCGGTAAAATCGTGTACCGCTGTGTATCGATAAAATCAAGGAGACTTCGTCCGTTTTTATCGAAGAGTCTTTCCCGCCGCACGGCAACGGTAACACATTCGGCACCGGATATGTCAAGTGCTTCCTGCATTATTTCATAAGAGGCATACTTACCGGTACCGACGAAAAGCCGGCTTGTGAACGAATGTGAACCAATTTTGAGCATAGACGATGTTCCAGTCAACAGCGGTAACACCGCCATTATGCTGTATCCGCTGCCGTTTGTCAAACCGGTATTCCGCCCGTTTGCGGGTTAAAACACCTTGCTTTGCCGTCGGCGTTACAATAGAATTACGGCAGTATATTTCGTTTTGTAAAACATAAGGGGTACCGGAGTGCAAGAAGACGAAGGCGGGATTCAAAAAACGGCGGGGAACAGACATCGGCAATCAACTCTGGAAACAGCCCTTGAACGGGTACAGCGTAAGTTTGAGGATATGGCAGTGCCGATGGAAACGTTGCCTTTCTCAATCGAAAATTTCGAGACACTCTTCGGACAAAATAAGACAGTCGATACCCCGCTCGGTCAAGTAAAAATCGGCGAAAACCAATTTGCTAAGTTGCAGCAAAAAGACCGTGAAAGTCTGTTATGGGCGATGAAGCAGGCACTTTCCGACCCGATTGTCATCATTATCGAAAAACGAGAAAACGAACCGATGCCCGCCAATTTGTTTCTCAAATCATTCATTCGGGAAAGTAATAGTCCGTTTTTCGTCATTATGTCGGTCGTCGTCTCTATTGAGGGTGTAATGGTTTCTGTATCGACTTATCAACGTAAAATCCGTGAAGCGTTTATCAAATTACAAAACCCTGCCGACATCGTTTATGAAAAAACGCCGCCGACAGGGCTTGGACCGTGCGGATCCAGCGTGAACTCGCCTAGTTCTCCACGTTATTCCCAAGAGAACGACACCGCACAAAAAGATTATCGGGTAAATAACGCTCAAAGTCAAGCGGCAATCAAAAAAAAGTCTGTCCTTATTCTCGGCGGAGGTCCTAACCGCATCGGACAAGGTATCGAATTCGATTACTGCTGCTGTCACGCCGCTTATACCGTCAAACGGCTCGGCTACCGGGCGATTATGATGAATTGTAATCCCGAAACCGTTTCGACCGATTATGACACATCTGACGTTCTCTATTTTGAGCCGCTGACCCTCGAAGACGTTCTCGGTGTCATCGCTCACGAAAAACCAATCGGCGTAGTCCTGCAATTCGGCGGTCAGACTCCGCTCAATCTTGCCAATGCTCTTGCCAGCGAAGGTGTGCAGATTCTCGGAACTGATGTCGCTGCCATTGCCCTTGCCGAAGACCGGCGGCAGTTCGGCGAAATGTTACACGAATTACAAATCCGCCAAACTGCCGGCGCAACCGCTGTTGAACTTGAAGAAGCCCTCAACGCTGCCGAAAAAATCGGCTATCCTGTGTTAATGCGTCCGAGTTTCGTCCTCGGCGGGGCAAAAATGGAAATCATCTTTGACAGCGAAGATTTGAAAGCGTATTGGAATGCGCTGCTCGAATACTCCCGGCAAGCCGATTTAACGATTGACGCAGGCAGACCGATTTTGATTGACCGGTTTCTCGAAGATGCTATTGAAATTGATGTTGATGCGGTTGCAGACGGCGAAACAGTTATCGTTGCGGCAATTATGGAACACATCGAAGAGGCTGGAATTCACAGCGGCGACTCGGCGTGTTCACTGCCGCCGCAGTCGCTGACTCCGAAACTGATTCGGCAAATCGAAGACGCAACCCGCAAAATTGCCCTGAAAATGAAAGTCTGCGGACTGCTTAACATTCAGTTTGCAATCAAAGACAGCCGGATTTATGTTTTAGAAGTCAATCCGCGTGCGAGCAGGACGATTCCGTTTGTCAGTAAAGCCATCGGCGAACCGATGGCGAGCATTGCGATGCGGGTGATGCTCGGTGAAAGGTTGACGGAAATGTTTGCCGGCAAACCTTTTCGCCGCTGGTCGGATATGAATCACATCGCGGTCAAGGAGTCTGTTTTTCCGTGGACGCGGTTCCCCGGCACGGATACACGCCTTGGTCCTGAAATGAAGTCAACGGGCGAAGTGATGGGACTGGCGGAAACGTTCGGTGAAGCGTTTGCGAAGAGCGAAGCAGGAACAGGCGTGCCGATACCGCTTTCCGGCAACGTGTTCGTCTCGATAAAGCCGTCGGACAGACCATTTATCGGCGAAATTGCGAAACAACTGATGCGGCTTGGTTTTAACATTATTGCGTCCCGCGGGACGGGAGCGGTGTTGGAATCGATGGGCTTCAAAGTGGAAATGGTATCGAAAATTATTGAGGGCGAACGTCCGAACATTTTGGACAGGATAATAGACGGCAAAGTGCAATGGATTATCAATACGCCGTCGGGTAAAAATCCGCATCGGGACGAGGTACAGATTCGGGCAACGGCAAACCGCTACGGTATTCCGCTGGTAACGACGATTCGGGGAGCGAAAGCGTTTTTAGAAGCAATTCAATTTATGCAGGACAATCCCGCGGTGAACGTCAAGGCATTGCAGGATTATGTATAACCAGGATTATGTATAACACTGCCGATGTTCCAGCAGTGCCAGGATGTTGCCGTTTGTACGGTTTGGATAACGGCTTCTGCGATTGCCGGTTTCACCGTCAGGACTAAACCGATACCCTGATTGAATACCCGGTTCATCTC
>JAITQJ010000346.1 GCA_031288955.1 Planctomycetaceae bacterium
GATTCGTGTTTCCGGTCATACAAGCGGAAAATATGATGATATGCCGGACTCTTCGGAATCAACTCAAAGTCCGTTATCACAACACTGATAACCCGCTTGATAACCGCATAATCATCTCCCTCGCCGATTTGCTCCGTTACCATCTTGGCGAGGTAAAATAGCAGCCGTTCCCGCATCGGTGCCGTCGGCGCAATCTGAATTTCTACGTCAATCACTTTGCCGGTCGTGGTGTGAATCTTTACGTCAAGGATACCGAGTTTGTCGTCCAGCAGGTCGGCTTTCAGGTGCGGGTCAACGACGGTAATTTTTTCATACTCTTCGGCTGGCAAATCAAGTACCGCTTGCAATAATGCCGCCAACACGTCCGCATTACGTTGGTCGCCGAAAATCAACTTGAACACAATATCGGACTTCGGTGAAAGCAACATACTGCGGTTAAAATTTCATAGTCCAGTTTAGGAGGATTTTATCATAAATCCGGCGGAATAACTACCCCGTTTGTTAGCGGCTACGTCTTATTACCTTACTGCCAGTTCGTTCCAAACCGGTGCGAACACTTCCAGCAGTCGCAAAAACCGGCTGTACTTCGTCTCATAGACTTCCGCCAATTTCTTGTCCGGTTCAAAACGCTGCTTAATTTTGACCATCTTTTCGCAAGCCTCATCGTAACTCTTGTAAATGCCAGCCGCCGCTGCCCCGCATATTGCTGCCCCAAAACAGCCGAGTTCCGTTCCAGCCGGCACTTCCACCGGAATCTGCAAAATGTCGGCAAACATCTGCGTCCAAACGCTGCTGTTCACCGCCCCGCCGGTTAACCGTATCGTTTGCGGTTTGTCCCGAAAACGGAAAAGACGCTCCGTATGCCAGCGGTGTCCAAATACAATGCCCTCAAAAACCGCACGCATCACCTGCGGTCGTGTGTGTCTGCCGTCCAAACCGAACAAACACGCCTTCGCATCAGAATGTACCGGATTTCCGTACAAATAAGGAACAAACGCAATACCGGTATCTGCCGCATCAGTCAAGGCGACCAATTCGCTGCAATGCTCGTAGATACTTTTCGTCATACCCTTTATTTTGAGAAGTTCCTTATCCCCCTCAAAGAACTGCGTAACAAACCATTCGAGATTGCTGGCAGAAGTCGGAGAACCTTCGAGTACCAGCCAATAACCGTCCACGCTGTAACAACTTGTCATAAACACGTCCCGGTCAATAATCGGCTTGCTGGAAATAAACTGGTTATTCCCCCAAGTACCGGCAACCATACAGAAGCGGCTTTCATCAGTCATTCCAACGGCGAGACCGCAAGCGTCAATGTCGAACATTCCTCCGGCAACCGGCGTTCCTTCGGCAAGACCGGTCAATTCTGCGGCTTCGGCAGTAATTTTGCCGCAGATGTCGCCGGAACGTTTGAGCGGCGGCAGAATCTTTTTCCAATCGGACAACCCCCAGACGGCAAGGACTTCGTCGTCGTATTCGCCGGTACCGACGTTGATTAAACTCGTCGCCGACATATCCGAAAGTTCCATAAACGCTTCGCCGGTCAGACGGTAGCGGACGAAATCCTTAATCATAAAAAGGTATTTCGTCTTCTGCATCGTTTCCGGTTCGTTGTCGATGAGCCAGCGGAGCAGCGCGTTCGGTTGGGCAGCCCAAAGACTTTGCATTGTCTTGGGTAGAATTTTGCCTAACACGTCTTCTTTCGTCCATTCTTCGATATATTTCCGGGCGCGATTATCGGAAGAGATGATGCCGTTGCGTGCCGGTGTGCCGTCTTGGGCAACGAGATAAAGTCCGTTGCCGTGTCCGGTACAGGTAACGGCGGCGATTTCTTTCGGATTTATTTTGGACTTTTCGAGACATTCCCGCAGAACGCTGCACACGTTCTGCCAGAGAGCGTCCATATTGTTTTCTGTCCAGCCGGAGCGGAGATAGATATGTTCGATTTTCTCTCCGGCAGCGGCGTATTCTTTCCCGCTTTCATCAAAGACGGCAGCCTTAACCATCGTCGAACCGCAGTCGATACCGATAAGATACTTTGTCATCACTGATACGCCTGTTGGTTGCTTATATTGACGGATTGACGATTAAGCCGCTGCTGCCCATCAGGTATTTGTCAACGTTGTATGCCGTAACTCTGCCGCTTTGAATACAGCGTACAACGAGCGAAGCCCCTGTCTGCATATCCCCCGCCGCAAAAATACCCGGCTGATTGGTCATCCGCGTTTCCGAGTCAACATTTACGTTACCCCGTATGTCTAAATCCACGCCGAAACCCAATAACAGCGCATCGTGTTTCGGATGCACAAAACCCAATGCCAGCAATATCAAATCCGCCTCGACTTTGAACCCGCTGCCTGATTTTTCTACCGGCTTGCGGTCAACCCAATCGACTTCCACGGCTTCAATGCCCTGTAATTTCCCGCCCTTCGCTAAAAACTGTTTTGTCGAAACCGACCAGCGGCGGATTTCATCTGTTTTTTCAACGTCAAAGGCTTCCTTATGTGATGTTCCTGTGCGTAAAATGACTGACCATCGGGGCCACGGCGTTGCCGGATTTTTCTGCTCCGGCGGCTTCGGCATAATCTCCATCTGCACGACTTTTTTTGCCCCTTGCCGCAGAGCCGCACCGACACAATCCGCTCCGGTATCGCCGCCGCCGAGAACGACAACCTTTTTTCCTTTGGCGGATATTGCCGATTCACTGGAAGACGATACCGCCCGGTTCGAGGCAATCAGATAATCCATAGCAAAGTGAATACCCGGCGTGTCCCGCCCCGGTACGGTCAAATCCCGCGGCTCCATTGAACCGCCTGCCAAGACGATGGCATCATACTGCCGTTTCAGGTATTGCGGCGAAATATCGGTACCGATATGCACATCTGTTTCAAAGAGAACGCCTTCCAGACGCATTTGATTCAAACGGCGGTCAATGATGTTTTTTTCGAGTTTGAAGTCGGGAATACCATAGCGTAAAATACCGCCGGGTTTATCATTTTGCTCAAAAACGGTTACGCTGTGTCCGGCGCGGGCAAGTTGCTGGGCGGCGGCGAGACCGGCGGGACCGCTGCCGATGACGGCTGCTTTTTTACCTGTCTGGTTCTGTGCCGGAAGAGGCTGAATCCAACCGTTCCGCCAGCCGCGTTCGGCTGTTTCAAGTTCTAATTGCCGAATGGTTACAGCCTCGCCGTTAAGGGCGTGAACGCAGGAAGCCTCGCAGAGTGCGGGACAAAGTCTGCCGGTGAATTCGGGAAAATTATCGTAAGCGTGAAGCAAATCGCAGGCTTCTTTACCGCGTTCCTGTGCGGTGAAAGCATTGGTTTCGGGAATCGGATTACCGAGCGGACAGCCGGCGTTATGGCAGAACGGGATGCCGCAGGTCATACAACGCTGTGCCTGGTCGGTAATATCGGTTTCGGGAGTATCGAGGCGGAATTCGTGAAAGTGACGGAGCCGTTCGGCGACGGGTTTATAGCCGGATTCTGTGCGGACAGTTCCGAAATAGCGGTCGTAAAGTGATTTAGCCATTGTGATTCAGTAGAGTCGGCGCAAATTATACTACAAAGCGAAACGGGAGTAAACAAGGCGATTGTATCCCGGATAGGCATCATTTTAATCGTTCTGCAAACTTCAGCAGTATAAAAGAAAAGCGGTTGCCGCAGCGCAAAGCAAAGTACCGTCTTCGCCTTGCGCTGCAATTCATCACACCTTAATACGTTTCACGTTCAGACTATCCACGTTGGTCGTTCCCAATCCGAGGTCCTGACCGGCTTTGATATGTCCGACGGCTTCGAGCGGCACGTTCGTAAACTGCTGCGCAAACTTAGTTGATGCCGTATCGACGGCGACAATGTCCGTTGACGCAATCAGGGCTTTGACCAGCACGGCATCGGCTTGCGAAAGCCCGCGGGGACCGTTTGACTTCATAATCCGGTACGCATCAACGACATTCAGTATGGGCTTCTTTTCCCAAGTGCAGACATCGGCAATGCACTGCTGCAAATCGACTTTGTGAAAAATCCGCCGGTCCCAAACGATGCCTAAATAGTTTTTCATCGCTATCGTCATTTTTGCGCCGCGGTGAACTTTGAGGACAGGAACGTTAAACCAAGCGTCGCAATCAATTAACGCCTGATGAATCTTGGTCGATTTCAGTTTTACGCCCCTCGGAAGAGCGGTCTCCTTGTAATAGCGTTCGTCATCGCCCGGCACAACTTTTGCACCGGCATCTTTGGCGGCTTTCTCAACGCCGCTGGTCTTGTATGCCTTGTTCATTTGGTCACAGGTACAGTCAAAGACGGTGACGGCTGCGGCACCGGCG